>URWP01000004.1 GCA_900551645.1 uncultured Bacteroides sp. | reverse complement strand
AATGACCTTTATGCAATATGTCAATTTCATTAATCATCGTCCGATTGGGCAGATAAAATATTCTCTAATCTAATTCAACCAACAGGTATACAGACCATACTGGTTGAATACGACTTCGGCATTAGGATTAGACTCACCGTTATAACCATACGCTAAACCTACTGTTTCAGGAGCGGCACCATTCAAGAAATCATCCAATGAACGGTAACGGTAATAACCTGTTCCCCCACGCATATAAGAGTTATTGGCTAATTGGTGTTCAAAACTGAAACCAGCTGTAATCTTATGTGCACCCGCATAATAAGTGAAATTATCGGTTACGGTTGTAATCTTGTTCTGTACACGGTTATTGTAAGAGAAAAGTTCATAACCTAAACTCATATAAGGAGTAAGGCTCTGTGTAACAGTACCGTCTGCTGCTGTTTCATAACCTCCCATAATATCGATGAAAGGGAAAAGCGATGAATTCGAGCCACGTACATCATCGATATTTGTATAAGTAAACAACAACTGGTTGGAGATATTATTGCCGAAACGGCTGTTAAAGTCAGCCGAAACGGTGCTTACCTTGTTGTCCATAGAATACATCGAATTAGCAAAAGACATGGAATATTGAGACAAACGGTCCATGTTACGAAGACGATAGCCGGTATCGCTGGAGTTTCCGTTAACAGGATTCCAGGCGGTATTCTTTGTATAATTATAACGAACAGCCAAATGATGGTTGTCTGTAATGTTCCAGTCAATACGTCCTAACAACTTCAGGTTGCTTTCATCAGCCGGAAAATCAGTGAATGAACCTGTATCGTATCCATAACGTTCCATCATGAAGTCACGCACCTTCTGCAAGTCGGCCACCGTAGTACGTGAAATGTAGTTGTCAGGATCGGCTACACCGTCTTCCGACGCACGCCAGCGGTTGATGACTGACGGGACCTTAGAATATTCGGCATTGGCAAAGAAGAATAGCTTATTTTTCACAATCGGTCCACCCAAAGTAAAACCATAAGTAGTATTGCGGTTGATGCCACGTTCACCCAAATCCGTATCATCGATGCGGTTACCGTGCATATTCTCATTATTGTGATAAATATAAGCTGTACCCTTGAAAGTATTGGTACCCGACTTGGTTACTGCGTTGATACCACCTCCGATGAAGTTGGTCTGGCGAACATCAAAAGGAGTCACCACTACCTGTACCTCATCAAGGGCGTCCATAGAGATAGGCATACCACCACCAGGCAGAGTAGATGACAATCCAAAGTTGTTGTTCAGATTAGCTCCGTCAAGTGTAAAATTGGTAGAACGTCCGTCACCTCCGGCAAAACCCATGCCATTGGCATACGGTGAAACACGTGTTATATCCGAAATATTACGACTGACCGTAGGCAGTGACATCATCTGCGCATTCGAGATATTGGTTGTCGCACCGGTCTTTTCGGCGGCAAACTTAGAACGCGTACCCGTTACTACTACCTCTCCTAATTCAGTAACGTCCTCAGAAAGACTAACATTAATATTATAAGTTTCACCTAACTGAAGTGTGATATCCTCAATGGTTCTGTCAGCATAACCGATGTACGTGATTTCCACTTCATATGGTCCACCTACACGCATACCTTGAATAGCCCAACGTCCGTCTGCATTGGTAATAGCACTATAAGTTGTACCCGAAGGTTGGTGAACAACTCGGACTAAAGCACTGATAACGTCTTCGCCTAGTTCATCGGAAACATGTCCAGACATTGCTGAAGTAGTAACCTGAGCGTTCACTACTGCTGCCGTCAGAGACATCAGAGCAGCAAAAAATAATCGCATTTTTCTTACCATAATTTTTGTGTTAAAATTATAAAGATTTAATATCCGCGTGCAAAATTAAAGAAAAATAAAGAATAAATATGTTACAAATTCATTAATAATCAATGCTTAAGAGTATTTTTCCGGCATCTAGGAAATACGTTATTAAATGTAACGCATCAGAATAAACGAATAAAACAATTAATAATCAGAGAATTAAACACTCATTAAATCATTATTTAATTTTATCAAAACAGGTTTCTAAAAAATCAAATATTCTATTTGACCCATAGCACTTTCATCGGATGAAGGACCTTTATATATCATTCCGATTCAAAATATAAAAACCTTGAGTACTTCCTTCCAGAATAACATTTTAACATAAAAAAGACTGTTATTCCATTTTTGTGAATCAAATTACATAAAAATATAAACTCGTAAATCCTCTATATTCTTGCACCCGGAATGAATCAGTATACGTTTTACGGATATTTATCCAGAAAACATACATATTTATCCTTGTTTTATCCGTTTTTCATCCGGATAAAAACAGAAAAACACGAAGAAAAAAAATAATTTCTTCTAGACAAAAAGCAATAAACACCTGGGGAAATGAGTGAAGATGAGCGTTCATCCGAAAAAACGCGCCGAAAAAAAGGCTCTAGAACGCTGGTTGATGACAAAAGGATGAGTTTCCTAAGATTTCAAAAAGAGAGTATATACATGCTAATTCATCCGAAAGAGCATAAAAGAAAACAAGAAAGCAACAGAAAAATCCCGCCAACAGGGATTTTCATGACACTTGAACAAATATCAGAACCGTGAGAAACTCATCTTTCCCACAAAGTCCGGAGAGGGTACGAACAATGCGATTCTCAACCCGTCCGAATGAACAAAATGACAGAATGTGAAAACGATCAAGAAAGCAATATCCGGCGGGCACCTACGTAACGTTTGGCATAATAGGGTTCATCCGAAGAAGAGATGCGGATACCGGTGCGGCTGGCATGAATGAAAGAAAAAGTACCGGTAGACGGATTCACATCGGTTACAATTCCTACATGTCCGATTGAACTGGACGAAGAACGTGAACCTCCGAAAAAGACCAGATCGCCTTTCTGCAATTCCGTACAACTGCTTACCTCTACCCCTTCCGTAAACTGAGAACGGGATGAGCGGGTCAACTGGATATTTTCTTTCTTGAACACATAGGTAGTAAAGCCGGAACAATCGAAACCGACTTTCGGGTTCATACGTCCGCTACGATAAGGAACACCGATGTATTTCATCGCTACTTTTACAATATCATGCCCGGTTACTGAAGTAGAATCTGCGGAAGTGGAAGTCTGAGCAGCAAGCGGCAAGGCAAAGAGGCCAGCCAAACAGAAGAATAAAGTAGCGATAACATGTCTCATGCGGTTGTCTACAATCGTTTATAAGGTTATACATCTCATTGAACTGTGCTACAAATTTACGAATAAATTATTCGCACAACAACCAGTTTTTACAACTTTTGGCATGTCAACATAGCAAATCCGCACCATCAGGCGTAATAGATATCACTAACAATCAGAAAATTAATCTACCACTCTATCGAACACTTTCAATGAAAGAGATTCATTTTTTTTAAGAAAATGCACACACGTTTTCACTTCTCCTTCCTAAAGGCAAAACAGATACAGCCCATAAAGAGCCTGTCAGACTTTTTATGGGCTGAAAATATTTTACAAAATTACAACACGGTTCCGTCGGCAGACACCTTCACCTTAACATCTCTTTCACCCTGTTCCATTTCTATCAGGTAATAAGATGCAGTAGGGGTCTCCACGAAATCAGCATCATCGAACCGATAATCAGGGTATTGTGCCTGTGCGGCAGCCTTCACCACTTCAGGTACTTCGTTTATACGCACATCCCAGGTTGAAGACATCCACGCTCCCTCAAGATCGAACATCACTTCCTTTCCCCGGCCGTCGTGTACGATATCCACCTCATAACCGTTCGCTTCACGGTCTACCTCTATGATGCGGGCTCCCGGATAACGCTCATTCAGAAAGTCTGAAAATTGTCCACTGTTAATGCCCGGTAAATAGTCAGAACCTCCATGACTTCCTTCACCTGTACCGGTTTCCTCCCTCACCAACACTCCATCGGCGGCATAGTACAAATACATCTCCTGGCTATATTGTTCCACTTCGATGACATACACTACCTCCATCTCCAGACGTTCTACCATATCCACATCTTCTATTTCCCATGTGGCATATGTACTGGCTCTGAAAGCCGTCTGTACCGCATCAGGCAAATCAGTAAAACGTATTTCTGTTTCTGTCAGCTGCCAGATACCTTCTGGTGTAAACCAGGCCGTTCTTTCCCAACCGTTTTCGTAAAAATCGGCTATATAATAGCCCCTGTCGTTTTCCCATTCCACACGTGTAGCCTGAGGATACTTTTTGGAAAGCGAGTCGGTCAATTCGACAGGCACAACGCTCAAATCATCATCGTCATCACAACTTTGTAACATCCATGCAGACACTCCCAGAGTCAACATAGCGAAAAACATCTTCAATTTCATAATCTTGGCTCCCTAATTTAAATTTACATTGAAAAAAGGCCCGGTGGTTTCTATACCCGGTCCAGAAATATAATGCCAAAGGTAAAAGGCAAATCTGAAAAGAATTGGGAAAAATTCCGGAAAAGCCTTATCTTTGCCACATTATTTATCAGACATGTAAAGAATAATCAATATGGACAAGAAATTTAAGCGAACAACCGTCACTTCAGCGCTGCCATATGCCAACGGACCTGTACACATCGGTCACCTGGCAGGCGTGTATGTCCCGGCTGACATTTACGTGCGTTACCTGCGTCTGAAGAAAGAAGAAGTCCTGTTCATCGGAGGTTCCGACGAACACGGTGTACCCATCACTATCCGTGCCAAGAAGGAAGGATGTACACCTCAAGATGTTGTAGACCGTTACCATACACTTATCCGTGACTCATTCAAGGAATTCGGTATTTCTTTCGATGTTTACGGACGTACTACTTCGGAAGTACATCATAAAACAGCTTCCGACTTTTTCCGCAAATTGTACGATAAAGGCGAATTCATCGAAAAGACTTCCATGCAGTATTACGATGAAGAAGCACACACATTCCTGGCCGACCGCTACATCACCGGTGAATGCCCCCGCTGTCATGCCGAAGGTGCTTACGGTGACCAGTGCGAAAAATGTGGAAGCACACTCTCACCAACCGAACTGATTAATCCGAAAAGTGCTATCAGCGGAAGCAAACCGGTCATGAAAGAAACCAAGCACTGGTACCTGCCTCTCGACAAGCATGAAGGTTGGTTGCGTAAATGGATTCTGGAAGACCACAAGGAATGGCGCCCGAACGTATATGGGCAGTGCAAGAGCTGGTTGGATATGGGTCTGCAGCCACGCGCCGTAAGCCGTGACCTGGACTGGGGTATCCCCGTACCAGTAGAAGGAGCCGACGGCAAAGTACTGTATGTATGGTTCGACGCACCTATCGGCTATATTTCGAATACCAAGGAACTACTGCCAGATTCATGGGAAAAATGGTGGAAAGACCCTGAAACCCGTCTGGTGCACTTCATCGGAAAAGACAATATCGTATTCCACTGCATCGTATTCCCGGCCATGCTGAAAGCGGAAGGAAGCTACATTCTGCCGGACAACGTACCGAGCAATGAATTCCTGAACCTGGAAGGCGACAAGATTTCCACTTCACGCAACTGGGCCGTATGGTTGCACGAATACCTGCAGGATTTCCCTGGCAAACAGGATGTACTCCGCTACGTACTGACCGCCAATGCTCCGGAAACCAAAGATAACGATTTTACTTGGAAAGATTTCCAGGCACGCAACAACAACGAACTGGTAGCCGTTTACGGTAACTTTGTGAACCGCGCCCTGGTACTGACCCATAAATATTTCGACGGAAAGGTTCCTGCCTGCGGCGAACTGACCGATTATGACAAGGAAACCCTGAAGGAATTTGCCGATGTCAAAGCTGAAGTGGAGAAACTGCTGGATGTATTCAAGTTCCGCGACGCACAGAAAGAAGCCATGAACCTGGCACGTATCGGAAACAAATACCTGGCCGATACCGAACCGTGGAAACTGGCCAAGACCGACATGGACCGTGTGGCCACTATCCTGAACATCGCCCTGCAGCTGGTTGCCAATCTGGCCATCGCTTTCGAACCGTTCCTGCCGTTCAGCTCAGACAAGTTACGCCATATGCTGAATATGGAATCCTTCGAATGGGAGCAGCTGGGACGCACAGACCTGCTGGCAGCCGGCCACCCGCTGAATAAGGCCGAACTGCTGTTCGAAAAGATAGAAGACAGTGTCATCGAGGCTCAGGTACAGAAACTGCTGGATACCAAGAAAGCCAACGAAGCCGCCAATTACAAGGCCAACCCTATCAAACCGATCATTTCGTTCGAAGACTTCGAAAAGCTGGATATCCGTGTAGGTACCGTACTGGAATGCCAGGCTGTGCCTAAGATGAAAAAGCTGCTCCAGTTCAAGATAGCCGACGGGCTGGAAAATCGTACCATCGTAAGCGGTATCGCCCAACACTACAAACCGGAAGAACTGGTAGGCAAACAGGTACTGTTCATCGCCAACCTGGCACCGCGTCAGTTCAAGAACGGTCTGGTAAGCGAAGGAATGATTCTGAGTGCCGAAAACTTCGACGGTTCACTGGCCGTTACTTCCCTGCTGCGTGAGGTTAAACCAGGTAGCGAAGTGAAGTAATTATCTATACAGACATACATTCATTCACAGAGACGCAAAGGCACAGACAGTTCCGGTCCACCCGGATGCCGGCCTCTGTGTCTCTGTGCTTTATTCCCGATTCTATGGCAGAGCAATCATTGAAAGACAAGACCGCAAAAGGACTTCTATGGGGCGGAATCAGCAATGGGGTACAGCAACTGCTGAACCTGATATTCGGTATTTTCCTGGCCCGCATTCTGACACCGGCCGATTACGGAATGGTAGGTATGCTGGCTATCTTTACCGCTATTGCCGGAACACTACAGGACAGTGGATTTACCAGCGCCCTGGCCAATAAAAAGGAAGTTACCCACCGCGACTACAATGCGGTTTTCTGGTTCAGTTTCCTGACTGGCATCACCCTTTACATTATCCTGTTTTTCAGTGCTCCGCTCATTGCTGCCTACTACCGGCAACCAGACCTGGTACCACTGGCACGGTTCACATTTCTAGGATTTGTCATTTCCAGCAGCGCAACAGCCCACAGTGCTTATCTGTTCCGCAATCTGATGGTAAAACAAAAGGCCATCGCTCAGATTCCGGCACTGGTCATATCGGGAACAACAGGTATCCTTATGGCATACAACGGCATGTCTTACTGGGGTATCGCTACCCAAAGTCTGGTATACATAGCAATCATCAATCTCTGCTTCTGGTATTTCTCACCGTGGCGGCCTACTTTCCACCTGGATTTCCGCCCGTTGAAAGAGATGTTCGGATTCAGCAGCAAAGTCTTGCTGACCAATATCTTCATACAGACCAACAACAATATCTTTTCTGCTATCATCGGACGACTCTTCCTGCCTAAGGATGTAGGGTTCTACACCCAAGCCAACAAGTGGAACACAATGGGAGCTTCCTTGATAAGCGGTACCATCAATAGTGTAGCCCAACCGGTTCTGGCACAAATTACAGATAACGCCAACCGGCAACAGGCGGTTTTCCGCAAAATGCTACGCTTCACTTCTTACCTGGCTTTCCCAGCCATGTTCGGACTGGCCCTCATTGCCCCAGAATTCATTCATCTGGCTATCAAAGACAAATGGATGCCTTGTGTACCTATTCTACAGACTCTCTGCATCTGGGGGGCTTTCCTGCCTATCACCACTCTTTGTTCCAACCTGGTCATCAGTCAGGGAAAATCGAACATCTACATGTGGAATACCATCGCCATCGGAGTCCTGCAAGTATTGGCTGTACTCCTCATCCACCGCTTAGGTATCTATTACATGATTCTGATGTATACCTGTATCAATATAGGCTGGCTGTTTATTTGGTACTACTTTGTACATCGGGAAATAGGACTCCGCTTTCTGGATGCAATAAAAGACATCGCACCGTTTGCTGGAACTTCCCTCATTGCTATGGGAGTCAGCTTTATGGTAACACGCTACATCACATCGGAATGGCTCCTGATGATAGGCAAAATCTTGATAGCCGCCTCGGTTTACCTTGCCATTCTATGGGTTTCCCGTTCCCGAATTCAACAGGAAATGCTACAATATCTGTTTAAGAAAAAATAAACTATGCCTATGGTCAGTGTCATCATCCCTCTATATAACGGTGCAGCCTACATCGAACGAAGTATACACTCCGTACTGAACCAGACTTTCCAGGAGTTCGAAATAGTAGTAGTAGACGATGGGTCAACAGACGACGGGCCTCAACGGGTAACAGCGTTCCACCTTCCGCACATCCGCCTCATCCGACAAGCAAACGGTGGAGTGTCAGCGGCACGAAATACCGGTATCCGAGAAGCCCGATACGGACTGATTGCCTTTCTGGATGCTGATGACGAATGGATGCCCGACCATCTGGACACTATCATCCGGCTGTATCATACTTTTCCTCGGTGTGGTGTATTCGGAACCTCCTATTATTTTCTACGAAAGGGTGAAAAACCACGGCTTCCCATCATACCCGAAAAGTTCCACTTCACGGGAGAAGATGGTATACTCGACAACTATTACGAACTGGCATCGGGAACAGATTTTCCGATGCAGACCAGTGCGTATGCCGTCAGAAAAGAAATCATCCAATCCATCGGGGGCTTTCCGGTAGGTATTCCGTCTGGTGAAGATATTCTGACACTGGCCCGCCTACAAGCCGTATGTGAATTTGCTTATTGCCGGAAACCTACCTCCATTTATTATCTGACAACCGGTAGCAACAAAAGCCACCGTCCCATTCTGAAGGACGATCCACTGGACAACATGTTTAATGAGATCTACCGGAAAGCAAGCCAGAAACCGGGAATCCGGCTGTTTTTGTCCTCCTGGCACAAACGCCGCATGTCAGGAGCCATATTGGCTCATAAATACAGACTGGGAATACGGGAATTCTGGAAAGCTTTTTGTATCTTGCCTTTCCAAAAGAAACTATATACCTCGTTGCTGGTAACCTTGTTTGCCAGTATCACAGGAATGAGCCTGTACGAAATCAATAAACGCCTGAATCAACCGGGTGGTAAAGGAACTGACCAAACAATAAAATGACATGAAACAACCAGTCAACTATATCGCTACGTGGTTTTACAAGGAATCAGAAGAGGAAGCCAGCTTCTACCCTCAACTGGGGCAGAAAGGAAGTTCCTCACTTGTACACTCCATCTACATGCAGATACAAGTACCTTTCTTTGTAACCTTTAAACATTACAATCCGGATGCCCAATGTATCTTCTTTACAAATCTGACTCCGGAGAATTTACCCGGTTACCTTATCCGACTGTTCCGGAAACTGAATGTAGAGATAGTGACATTGCCTTACACCTGCAAGCCACCCAAAGATTGGTATACAGCCTGGCAGAACCAGTTTTACCTGTATGACATCCTGAAATACATGGGAAACCGCATGAAAGAGAAAGATACTCTGCTGATAAGCGACGCAGACTGTCTGTGTCATACTTCCCTGGCTCCGCTCTTCGAAGAGGTTCGGAAAAACGGAAGTGCCCTTTATGAGTTCATAACCGACAGAAAGCATATCATCAATGGTATCACCTTACCCCAAATGGAAGAATTATACCGAGCTTGCTACGGAAAGAAAGAAATGAACCCGATAACCTATTATGGAGGGGAATTCGTAGCTTTCCGTAAAGACGTAATTGACCGAATCAATAAAGCCTTTCCTGAGTTATGGACTTTCAACCTCGAATATGGACGGAAACACCCATTCAAGCTGAACGAGGAGGCACACCTGTTGAGTTTGCTGGCCGAACACCTGCACATCCGTAATACAATCGCCAACCGATATGTAAAACGTATGTGGACTACCCCACACTTCAATAACGTACAACCGGGTGACGAGAATATTTCTGTATGGCACTTGCCCTATGAAAAAAAACGGGGGCTCTATCAACTCTATAAGTTGATAGGAAAAGACAACGACATAACAAACGAAAACGTATTCTGGCAGAAGGCAGGCAGCTATACCGGTATCCCCTGCATCAGCCTGAAGAAACGGATAAGAGACAGACTGACCACCCTATGGATGAAAATCAAATAAAGCTATCGCATATACAATTATTATGATGAAAATACTGACTATCATTGTCTCCTATAACTTCGAGCTCTGGATAGACCGATGTCTGGGAAGTCTGAAGGATTCTTTACAACAAACAGATACCATCGTTATTGACAACGGTTCAAGCGACCGGACAGTGGAAATTCTCCGTAAAAATTATCCTCAGATACGACTGATAGAAAATCATGGCAATCTGGGATTCGGCAAAGCGAACAATATCGGTATGCAGATAGCCCTGAAAGAGGGCTATGATGCGGTGTTCCTGCTTAATCAGGACGCATGGATAGACCCCCAAACCCTAGGGAACCTGGCTCATGAATCCATCAAACATCCGGATTACGCTATCCTTTCTCCTGTACACCTGAACGGAACAGGAAGTGAACTGGAAAAAGGATTCGCTTCGTATACACAAGTGAACAGCCGGAATAATCTACCGACAGAAAACAGACTCACAGAATGTCCTTTCATTAATGCCGCCTTCTGGTTCATCCCTACAGGAGTCCTGAAAAAAATAGGAGGATTTTCTTCTTTATTCTATCATTACGGTGAAGATAAAGACTATGTCAACCGAATACATTTCCACGGTTACCGGATAGGATATCTGCCTACTGTATTCGGATGCCATGACCGGGAATTCCGGAAAGTATCGTTGGAAGGATTCATGCGGGCAGAACGTGTATACCTGCTCTCTGAATACGCCAACATCAATTACAACTTCATTCAGGCGTTTGCCTATGGTGTATTGGCAGGAATAAAGAAATTAGCTACTTCCCTGCTGAAAAGGCAATGGACATACGCCAAAGGATATGCAGGCATCGTGTCCGGATTGCTCAGCCAGACTCCTGACATCTGTCGTATCCGTAAACAAACCAAACAACTTAATCCCAATTTTCTGAAACCATGACTTACGCCCCTATCCTTCTGTTTGTTTACAATCGTCCGGAGCATACCCGCCGGCTGATTACCTCGCTGCTTACCAATCGTGAAGCAGCCGAGAGTCCGTTGATTATTTATGCTGATCAAGCCCGTAACGAAACAGACCGTCCACACGTAGAAGAAGTGAGGAGCTATCTTCGTTCACTGAAAGGATTCGGGGATATTACCCTGATAGAACGTACCGAGAACTGGGGACTTGCCCGAAACATTATTGATGGCGTAACTACCCAGCTAACGAAATACGGACGGGTTATCGTACTGGAAGACGACCTGGTGGTTTCTCCTTATTTCTTACAGTTCATGAATGAAGCTCTTGAAACCTACAAAGACGAAGAACGGGTGGGACACATACAGGCCTGCGATTTTACACAAGACCTTTCTCTACCAGATACTTTTCTCATCAAATGGACAGGGAGCTGGGGATGGGCTACCTGGGAACGAGCCTGGAAACATTTCAATCCGAATGGACAGGAACTGCTGGAAGCACTGGAACGGCAAAAACTGACCCGTACCTTCGATTTCGACGGCAATTATCCGTTCACCCGTATGCTTCGCCGACAGATAGCCGGACTCAACAATTCCTGGGCTATCCGTTGGAATGCCAGCCTTTTTCTGGCCGATATTCTTTCGCTGAATGTAGGAAAATCATTGGTACAGAATACCGGATTCGATGGTAGCGGTACTAACTGCGGGGGAGGAAATCTATACGGTTCTACCCTATGGGAACAACCGCTTCCGGTTATTCCCATCTCCCCTATTACAGAAAACAAGGAAGCCCGTCGAGCATTTGCACGTTATTATCACCGTACCAATTGTTTCTGGGCTAAAGCTATCCGGCGTATCAAACGGACTTTACGTGGTGATTTTGGAGCTTAAGCAATTAGTTTTTCATAAGAAAAAGTGTAAATCTCACAGAATTCGCTTTCCTGCGTTCAAGAAAAAAATCTACCTTTGCAAAAATTTAGGAAGCATGAGAGTAGTTATCATCAATACATCCGAACGGATTGGAGGTGCGGCCATCGCAGCCAGCCGCCTGACAGAAGCACTGAAAAACAGCGGGATCAAAGCTAAAATGTTAGTGCGTGATAAACAGACGGACCATGTCGGTGTAGTAGCACTGAAAAAGTCGTGGCGGAAAATCTGGCAATTTGTCTGGGAACGGCTGATTATCTGGAAGGCCAATCACTTCAAAAGAGGAAACCTCTTTGCTGTAGATATTGCCAACACTGGTACCGATGTAACCTCTCTGCCGGAATTCCGTCAGGCGGATGTTATCCACCTGCACTGGATTAACCAAGGCATGCTTTCCCTGAAAGATATCCGGAAAATCGTAGAGTCAGGCAAACCGATTGTCTGGACTATGCACGATATGTGGCCCATCACGGGTATCTGCCATCATGCAGAATCCTGCACCCGATATACCGAACAGTGTCATACATGTCCGCTACTCCATAAAGGTCATAAAAATGATCTTTCTTACCGGGTATTCAACAGAAAAAAAAATATATACCGGAATGCCAATCTGACGTTTATTGCATGTAGCCGTTGGCTGGAAGGACTGGCACGACAAAGTGTCCTGACACAAGGGCACCTGGTAACCAATATACCCAATCCGCTCAATACCAACTTATTCCGTCCGCTAGACAAGTTACAGGCACGCCAAAAGTTTTCCTTACCGACCGACAAGAAGCTACTGTTGTTCAGTTCGATGAAAACAACCGATAAAAGAAAAGGAATCAGCTATCTGGTAGAAGCCTGTCTGCTCCTTCAGAAGCAATATCCGGATTTTGTCCGCCAATTGGGAGTAGTGGTGGTGGGAAAAGCATCTCAGGAAAATGAATCTCTCTTCCCATTCCCTGTATATTGCCTGGATTATGTAAAAAAAGAAAAAGAACTTGCCGAAATCTATAATGCTACAGATTTGTTCGTTACTCCTTCTCTCATGGAAAATCTGCCTAACACCATTGTAGAAGCCATGTCATGTGGTATTCCCTGTGTAGGATTCAATATCGGAGGTATTCCACAGATGATAGACCACCTGCACAATGGCTATGTAGCCCAATACAAATCGGCAGAAGACCTGGCAAATGGAATCTACTGGTCATTAAGTGAGAACAATTACCGGAGCTTGTGTGAACAAGCGAGACGGAAGGCAGAGAGCACTTATTCTGAACGAATCGTCGCCATGAAATATATCCAAATCTATAATCAGATAACCGGAAAAAATGCATAACCTACATCACCTTCACCCGAAATTTTCCATCATAACCGTTACCTATAATGCCGGTAAGGTATTGGAAGACACCATCCAGAGTGTCATCACACAAACCTACAAGAATGTAGAATACATTCTGGTAGATGGAGGTTCGACTGATAATACACTTAACATTATCAACCAATACCGGAGTATGATCCAGCAGGTAGTCAGTGAACCTGACCAGGGATTGTATGATGCCATGAATAAAGGTATACGAATGGCTACAGGCGATTATATCTGTTTCCTGAATGCCGGAGATGCCTTTCATGAAGATGATACCTTACAACAGATGGTACATTCGATAGCGGTGAATAATACATTGCCAGATGTATTATATGGCGAAACAGCCATCGTAGACGAAGAAGGACATTTTCTGCGTATGCGCCGGCTCTCAACACCAGAACATTTGACTTGGAAAAGTTTCCAACATGGTATGCTGGTCTGCCATCAGGCTTTCTTTGCCCGCCGAGATTTGGTAGAACCGTATGACCTCCGCTACCGCTTCTCAGCCGATTTCGACTGGTGTATCCGAATCATGAAGAAAAGTAAGGTATTACATAACACGCATCTGACTCTCATAGACTATTTGAACGAAGGCATGACAACACGCAATCACAAAGCTTCACTGAAGGAACGTTTCCGTATCATGTGTAAACACTACGGATATCTTACTACCATTACCCATCATATAGGGTTCGTAGCACGCCTGCTTTATAAGAAATAAATCCTCAGATGAAATGTAACCATGTCATAACCGCTAGCATCTATTCTTAACAACAGATTAAATCCATTAAAAAATTTTACCATCCATATACTGAGACCTTATCTACAAATTTATAGAATCATTTTAGCTATTTCTTTCAAGACTTCTAATAATTTATTTTTAAATTAGCGAAACCATTTAAAGATTTATATACTATGAAATTCTATATTATTTTCTCTCTGCTTTTCTTTCAGGCATTATACAATTCCATATCCGCAAACAATGATAAAGAACTTTTAATGGAATTGGATAAAGTATTAAAAGACCAAAAGATTTATGAGCAGTATATGGAAGATAAAATAAAAACAGCCAACCAAAAAGTCTTTTTTACGGCAGACAATCCCCAGCTACAATTCGAAGCATTAGGAGATTTATTCGAATTATACCGTTCCTACCGAACAGACCAAGCCCTCAGCATTGCCGAACAACGGATACAACTCGGAAAACAACTGAATGAAGAAAGTTATCGGAAAGCGGTCATGAATAAAGCCGATGTATTGAACAAAATGGGCTACTACAACGAGGCGCGGGAACTACTGGAACAAATGAACGATGAAAATCAATTGGAATCAGATAAATACGGTTGTTACCTCTTTCATACCATATATTTATCGTTATATAACGAAGCTACTACCCCCCAACAAAAAAACATATATCGGGAGAAAATGGCTTATTACACCCAACAGGCTCTCACACATGCCAAGCCAGATACTTATTCATACATCTCGAATTATAGTCTTCAGTTACAATATCAGGGTAAAACGGATGAAGCTATCAGACTATTGGAAAAAGCTTATCAGAACGATAAGTATGAAAATGATAAAGCTCGTCTGGAATATTCATTAGCAAGCCTTTATTTAGAAAAGAATGATACCATTAAAGGTAGACATTACTTGATTCTTTCATCTATTACCGATTTGAAAGATGCTAAAAAAGTATATATGTCCTTACAAACTCTTGCCATGTTACTCTATTATCAAGGTGACATCGAACGGGCATATATCTATATATCCAGAGCCCTTGAAGATATTAGCTTCGGAAAGGCACGTTACCGGTTCGAGGATATTGCCAATTACCTCCCCATTATCAGTGCAGGCAACCGCCAACGTGTAGCAGAAGAAAAACAAACCTCTCTGCTATTAATTACTTTTTTATCAGCCGTCACTTTATTATTAATTATTGCCTGTTTCATTATCTACACAAAAAACAAACGATTAAATGAAGCCAAAACAACCTTAAAAGAACAATGTGACCAGTTACGTATCGCTTCAGAGCACCTGCAACAAATGAATCAACAGATTATAGAGAAAGACCATATCAAAGAAGAATACATCGGCATGTTATTCAATCTCTGTTCGGAATATATCCAGAAACAACATACACTATACAAACAACTGAATCGAATAGCAACTTCCGGGCATCTTTCTGACCTTTCCAAATTCATCAGTGAACAACAGGGAAAATCCGAAGATCTCAAGACTTTCATTCACCAGTTCGATACGATTTTTCTGACAATTTTCCCTAATTTTGTCAAAGACTTCAATGCTCTTCTACGTCCTGAAGAGCAGATTAAAGTAAAAGAAGGAGAATTATTGACTCCCGAATTACGTATCTATGCTTTACTACGTTTGGGTATCAACGACAATTCCAAAATAGCCAGTTTCCTTCATTACTCCCTGCAAACAGTTTATAACTACCGGATGAAGATGCGCAATAAAGCCATTTCTGATAAAAAAGATCTGGCTATACAAATATTCAATCTATAACAAGCAATAAAATAGCTTATATAACACTTAATCTACTCTTAATAAGAAGAAGATATAATTATAAGTATATCAAATTATTAGATAAATTACTTTTCATACAGACTTACTTATTCTATTTCGAGAGGCTTTATCCTACAAAGCTTCTCTAAATTTGTATTGTAACCAAGTTACAGAACACGAAATCTAATAACCTATAAAAACATTACTGTATGAAAAGAAGAAAAACACCATTACTGCTTTATTCACGTATCAGGCAAAATTATGATTTCTGCCATACTTATTCCGGTCTTAGCCTACCTTAGAAAACCTGTAAGAACCATTATTGAGAAAATTATCCTTAGTAAGCCAAGGATTCTATGTTGTATTCAATGTTACTTTTAAGTATTCAGCAATCACTGACAATCAGTTACTTAAAATTAGCGATTGTTACTCTTTAACTTACATCAGGTCAAATGTAAAATAAATGAAATATCAAGATTTTACTTTTGCGCCATCCAATTATTTTACCCAAAATCTTAACAAAACATGAAAAGAAAAAACATGTATGCATTCTGCCGAAGGTTATCAAGTGCATTATTGTTAACCTTCATTTCAACGAGCATCAACGCACAAGACATCAATGTAAAGGGTCGGGTTATCGATGAAAATGGAGAACCGATTATCGGAGCAAACATCCTGGTAAAAGGAACAACGAACGGAACCATTAGCGATTACGATGGAAACTTCACCCTTGAAGTTTCAGACAAGAATGCTATTATCCGAATCGGATATATCGGCTATAAAGATTATGAAGTGTCTGCCTCTCAGCAGAACCTTGTTATCGTATTAAAGGAAAACACCGAAATGCTGGAAGATGTAGTAGTTATCGGTTACGGTACTGTTAAAAAATCAGACGCAACCGGTTCAGTAACAGCCATCAAACCGGATGATTTCAATAAAGGATTACAAACAACTGCACAAGACGCATTGGTAGGTAAAATGTCAGGAGTCAATGTTGTATCCGGTTCAGGAGCTCCAGGTTCAAGTGCAACCATCCGTATCCGTAGCGGTGCTTCCTTATCTGCGTCCAACGACCCGCTAATTGTTATCGACGGTGTACCTGTAGATAATTCTACCATCGAAGGAGGAGGTAATGTCATCGGTGCCATCAACCCAAACGATATTGAAACCTTCACAATTCTGAAAGATGCATCTGCAACTGCTATCTACGGTTCGCGTGCTTCAAACGGTGTCATCGTCATCACGACAAAGAAAGGAACCAGTAACAAGCCTCAAGTCAACTACTCACTGAATCTGGCCCTGAGTACGACTACCAAACGTCTGGAAGTTCTGGACGCTGAAGAATTCAAAAGCTTTGTTCCTACCGTTACTGGTGTGCCCAGTAATCCGTCATTCGGTACAGCCTCAACCGACTGGCAAGATGAAATCTATCGTCCTGCTTTCTCACAGGAACATAATTTGTCTATTTCCGGTAAAATCAAAGAAAAAACTCCGTACCGTGCTTCAATAGGATACACCAATCAAGCTGGCGTCATCCGGAACAATGATTACCAACGTGTAACATTCAATGGTGGTATATCACCTAAATTCTTCGATGACCACCTTAGCGTAGATCTTAACCTGAAGATGTCATACGAAAGCAATGACAAGGTAGATGACAGCGTAGTAAGCAGTGCCCTACGATATGATCCAACCCGTCCTGTCAAGACCGGAAGTGCAACCGCTTCTACTGATCCTGGATTGGGTTATTTCATCTGGATGAACGGTAACTCCCCGATGGCTATACAGACAGATAATCCGGTAGCTCTTTTGGAATTACAGAAAGACAACACATCTATTCTACGTTCTATCGGTAACGCAAACATCAACTACAAAGTACACAACCTGGAAGATCTTTCGTTCACATTAAATATGGGCTATGATATTCTTTCAAGTAAAGAAGACAAAGATGTACCCGAATTGGCCGGTATGATGTATACTTCCAACATGAAAGACGGAACTGGATTGATGTACGACGGTAAACAAGAAAAGAAAAATGCTCTGCTGGATTTCTATGGCACATACGCTCCAGACTGGGGAGAGAAACATAATTTCAATGTAATGGCCGGTTATGGATGGCAACATTTCTGGAGAAAGTATAACACCACTACCTTATCACCCGAAGGAGAAGAGCTATTCTCACCCACTCACTATGAAACAGAATACTACCTGTTGTCATTATACGGACGATTGAACTATACTTTCAACAACCGATATATGCTGACAGCCACCCTGCGTGCCGATGCTTCTTCCCGCTTTGCTTCAAACAACCGTTGGGGATATTTCCCATCTGTAGCTTTGGGATGGAAAATCAGTGAGGAAGACTTCTTTAAAGACCAGGATGTCATGACTGACTTGAAACTGCGTCTGAGTTATGGTCAAACCGGACAACAGGATATTCTGAATGATTATCCTTATATGACAACCTTCAATGTATCTTATCCGGAATCTTCTTACCTGTTCGGCAATACCTGGTATCAAACCTATCGCCCAAACGGTTACGACCCTGACATCAAATGGGAAACGACTACTACCTACAATGCCGGTATCGATTTTGGCTTCCTGAATAACCGTATCTATGGATCTATTGACTACTACAAACGTCATACTAAAGACCTGCTGAATACCATCAACGTTATTGCCGGTACAAACTATGCTCCAGTACTTACTACCAATATCGGTGCCATGGATAACCAAGGAGCTGAATTCTCCATCAACTTTGTACCTATCAGTACAAAAGACTGGAATTGGAGTGTAGGCTTCAACTATACCTGGAATGACTCCAAAATCACTAAACTGAATATGGTGGATTCGGACGACAACTTTGTACAGACTGGTTCTATCTCTGATACAGGAAAGACCGTACAGGTTTTCATGGTAGGCGAACGTCCATACACCTTCTATTTGGCCAAACAAGCATACGATGCATCCGGGAAGCCACTGGAAGGTCAATACATCCAACCGGATGGAAGCATTTCATCTACAGAAACACGTTACGCTACCGGAAAAAGTTCATTACCGACATCTTATCTGGGATTCAATACTCAAGTAAGTTACAAAAACTGGGATTTTGCCATCAGCGGACACGGTTCATTCGGTAACTACATGTATAACTATGTAGCTGCCGACCAGTATGTACAGTCTGTCTACAGTGATCAAGGAAGTTATTCCAATATTTTGAAAGCTACCCAAGAAACCGGATTCCAGACCCAACAGCTTTATTCTGACTATTTCCTGGAAAACGCGTCATTCTTCCGTATCGACAATATTTCACTGGGATATACATTCCATAAGTTATGGAACAGTTCCAGTTCATTACGATTGACATTCGGTGTACAAAATGTAGCTGTATTTACCGGATACTCCGGCATTGACCCTGAAATCTACAGTGGTATTGACCGCGAGGTATATCCACGCCCCAGAACCTATTCATTCAGTGCAAGCCTTAGTTTCTAACTTTAATTAAATATCATCATGAAAAAAATATTATATAGCCTGTCTATCATATTCTGTCTGGGCCTGACTTTATCCTCCTGTTTCGGAGATTTAGATACAATGCCCTTGGACGAAAGCCAATTGGTTACAGAAAAAGTATATAGCACACCAGAAGGTTATACTGGAGTATTAGCCAAGTGTTATGCTTCCTTAATACTTACCGGTCAGCAAGGAGGAGACGGTGGTGACGGTGACCTTGAAGGAGCCAATGAAGGATATTCCGGATATACCCGTCTGTTATTTTATTTGCAAGAGCTGAATACTGACAATTTCCTGATGCCTTCTACTTCAAACGGCCTTAGACAATGTCTGAATCTGCAATGGAACGCTTCGAATGCGTCTGTCATAACATGGACCTATCAACGCTTGTACATGAGTATTGCCTATACAAACGAACTGTTACGCGAATGTACCGAGAGTAAGCTACAGGAAAGAGGTGTTTGGGAAGACCTGAAGGATGATTACCTGCACTATCGGGCAGAAGCTCGCTTCATCCGTGCTTATTGCTATTCTATGCTATGTGACCTGTTCGGTTCGGTTCCTTATATTGATGAAAACACGGGAGTGAAGGATATTCCCGAACAATGGAGCAGAAAGGACATCTTCAATTACGCTATTTCTGAACTTCAGGAAATAGAAAACGATCTGGCCGCACCGGGAACAAACGAATATGGCAGAATAGACCAGGTAGCCGACTGGTTCCTACAGGCGCGTATGTACCTGAACGCAGAAGTATGGACCGGTGAAAGCAAATATCAGGAAGCCTATGAATATGCCAAAAAGGTAATTGACGACGGACATTATCCATTGGCACCAGACTATCGCCAAATATTTCTGGCCGATAACGAGACTTGCAGTGAAATCATCTGGCCGTTGGTACAAGACGGACAATATGCCCAAAGTTCAGCAGGTACCAATTTCTATGTCAAGGCATTTGTAAACGGTCCGATGGACGAGCTTTACCAGACCGGAGTCGGATCAAGAGGTTGGGGTAATGTCCGTGCCAAGACAACACTGGTAGACGCATTCGACGCAGATGATGTAATGTTCGATACAGAAGACACTTGGGGAGACCAGAAAAAGGACAAACGCGCCCAATTCATGACTGCCTTGGAGAACCAAGTAAAGGAAACATGGGATGAAAATATGGCTATGACAAGTACCTTTACATGCGGTTATGGTTATATCAAATGGAGAAATGTTACCAAAGACGATCAGCTCTGCGCTGCCGGCGACACCTATACTTCCATTGATTTTCCACTGTTCCGTACAGCCGATGCTTACCTGATGGCGGCAGAAGCCATTTTAAGAGGGGCAAGTGCATCTAAATCCACAGCTTTAGCATACGTCAATGAAATACGTGAACGTGCCTACATGTCCGGCAAATATGCACAAGCCGGTATCCGTTCGGATGTTTCAGGAGATATCAGTGAATCAGAACTGACCCTTGATTTCATCCTGGCAGAACGCCAACGTGAATTGGCCAGCGAGCTGGTAAGACGGACTGACCTTATCCGGTTTGACAAATTCACCAAAGGTAACAACTGGGACTGGAAAGACGGTGTACGTCTCGGACAAGACGTAGATGACAAATACAAACTGTTCCCTATTCCGGAAAGTGAAATAGTAAATAATCCGACATTGATACAAAACACTGGATATTGATTATGAAGATACACAAGATTTCCATCCTATTCCTCTCACTGCTGTGTAGTCTGTCTACATACGGACAGACTACACAGCAGGAAATGTTCGATGAAATAGAAAAGACAGGCGGAGTATACTATGTATATCAGACTCCGGAAAAAGAATCCCTGACAGCCGCTCCCAAAGGTTATAGCCCTTTTTACATCAGCCATTATTCCAGACACGGTTCCCGTTATCTGATTTCCGATAAAGATTACAAATGGGTAATCGATTTATTTGCCAAAGCACACGAACAGCAAGCCTTGACATCACTGGGAGAAGATGTGTACACCCGACTGGTTAAAATCTGGCCTGAAGCCGAAGGCAGAGGAGGAGACCTGACTCCACTTGGAAGACGACAACACCAAGGAATTGCCCAACGTATGTTCCAGAACTATCCGGAAGTCTTCACAGACGGACGGAAAATTTCCGCCCGCTCTACTGTAGTACTTCGTTGCGCCATGAGTATGGCTGCATTCGGCGACCAGCTCAAGGGAATGAACCCGAAACTGGACATCACGTACGAAGCAAGTGAGAAATACATGAATTACATGAATTTCCACACAGACGAGTCGAACAAATTCACTTCCGACCAGACCGGTCCGTGGGTAGAAGAATACAAGAAGTTCGAAGCAGAGCATACCCGCCCCGAACGATTGATGAATACACTCTTCTCTAGTGCTGATTTTATCCGGAAACAAGTTAACCCGCATAACCTGATGTGGGGACTGTACTGGATAGCCAGCGACATGCAGGACATGGAAACCCAGGTTTCATTCTATGACATATTCGAGAAACAGGAACTGTTCGACCTATGGCAGTGTATCAACTATAAGTTTTATGTAGGGAACGCCAATCATGCCGACGGTAAAGGCATCGTTGTAGCCAATGCCAAAGCTTTGCTTCAGAACATATTGGAAAGTGCCGACCAGGCCATCGAAGATTCCAGTATCGCAGCTACCCTCCGTTTCGGACACGACGGAAATGTTATACCACTGGCAGCTATTCTAGGGTTGAACGACTGCAACGTAGCTGTCAGCCAACCCGAAGAAGTCTACAAAGTATGGGCCGATTACAAGATAGTTCCCATGGCAGGCAACATACAGATTATCTTCTACAAAAACAAAGATAACCGGATATTGGTGAAATTCCTGTTGAATGAAAAAGAGGCGAAAATACCTCTCGAAACAGGCCAATATCCCTACTATGACTGGAGTAAGGTAAAAAGTTATTATACGAACCTATTAGACAGGTAACATTTTTTCAATTATTAAATTAAAAAGTGATAAGCTGATGAATCCGCAAGGGTTTATCAGCTTATTCTTTTTATTTACAATGATTTTTTCGAAGAAAAATCGTACCTTTGCACACAAATTATAGGTATAGTATGCAAGATATTAGAAACATTGCCATTATTGCCCACGTAGACCACGGTAAAACCACACTCGTGGACAAGATGATGCTGGCGGGACACCTGTTCCGTAACGACCAGACTAACGGTGAACTGGTATTGGATAACAATGACCTGGAACGTGAAAGAGGTATAACTATCCTTTCCAAGAACGTTTCCATCAATTACAACGGTACAAAAATCAATATTATCGATACTCCGGGACACGCCGACTTCGGTGGCGAAGTGGAACGTGTGTTGAACATGGCCGACGGCTGTATCCTGTTGGTTGACGCTTTCGAAGGCCCGATGCCACAGACACGCTTCGTACTGCAGAAAGCACTTCAGATTGGACTGAAACCAATTGTGGTTGTCAACAAAGTAGACAAACCGAACTGCCGTCCGGAAGAAGTATACGAAATGGTATTCGACCTGATGTTCAGCCTGAATGCAACTGAAGATCAGCTGGACTTTCCGGTATTATACGGTTCTGCCAAAAACAATTGGATGGGTGAAGACTGGAAGACACCTACCGGAACCATCACTCCGTTGCTGGATGCCATCGTAAAATACATCCCGGCACCGAAACAGCTGGAAGGAACACCGCAGATGCTGATTACCTCACTGGACTACTCATCTTATACCGGCCGTATCGCCGTTGGACGTGTACATCGCGGAACTATCAGCGAAGGTATGAACATTACACTGGCCAAACGTGACGGAACCATGGTGAAATCGAAAATCAAGGAAGTACATACTTTCGAAGGACTGGGACGTAAAAAAGTAGAATCAGTTTCATCGGGTGACATCTGTGCCATCATCGGCATTGAAGGTTTCGAAATCGGCGATACCATCTGCGACTTCGAAAATCCGGAACCGCTGCCACCTATCGCTATCGACGAACCGACCATGAGCATGCTGTTTACCATCAACGATTCTCCATTCTTCGGTAAGGAAGGTAAATACGTAACCTCACGCCACATTCACGACCGTCTGATGAAAGAGCTTGACAAGAATTTGGCATTGCGTGTACGCAAGACCGAAAACGAAGATGGCAAATGGATTGTATCCGGCCGTGGTGTATTGCACTTGTCTGTTCTGATTGAGACCATGCGCCGTGAGGGCTACGAACTGCAGGTAGGTCAGCCACAAGTCATCTTCAAGGAAATCGACGGCGTGAAATGTGAACCGATTGAGGAACTGACCATCAGCGTACCTGAAGAATTTGCCAGCAAAATGATTGATATGGTAACCCGCCGTAAAGGTGAAATGGTTTCCATGGAAACACAAGGCGACCGTGTAAACATTGAATTCGATATGCCATCACGCGGTATCATCGGTTTACGTACCAATGTACTGACAGCTTCTCAGGGTGAAGCCATCATGGCTCACCGCTTCAAGGAATACCAGCCTTACAAAGGAGATATCCCCCGTCGTACCAACGGTTCCATGATTGCCATGGAAAGCGGAACGGCTTTTGCATACGCCATCGACAAGTTGCAGGACCGCGGAAAATTCTTTATTTATCCGCAGGACGAAGTCTATGCCGGACAGGTGGTAGGTGAACACGTTCATGAAAACGACCTGGTCATCAATGTCACCAAGTCTAAGAAACTGACCAACATGCGTGCTTCCGGCTCTGATGAAAAGGCCCGTATCATTCCACCGGTTATCTTCTCACTGGAGGAAGCTTTGGAATACATCAAAGAAGATGAATACGTAGAAGTGACTCCGAAGAGCATGCGTATGCGTAAAGTCATTCTGGATGAGACCGAACGTAAACGTGCCAACAAGAATGCATAAACCGACGATTTACGACATGTAAATATACATTAGAAAACAAACGTACATTCCGTACAATAAACCAATGTCCGTTTCCATTAAAAACGTTCTCATGTTTTATTTTAAAAAAACATGAGAACGTTTTTTTAATTCCTCAAGAACAGGAGAAACACAAACACAATCGGTCAACTATGATTTTCACCGGGGAAAACAGTTTTTTCCACAAAATATCTTGGCCGACGCTTTACCTCCTTATAGATTTTGCCTACATATTCACCGATAATTCCACAAGCCAACAGAATAGCCCCTCCTATAAACCAGACTGACACCAACAGAGAAGTCCATCCCGGAATGACATTCCCTTCCACAAAAGAACAAAGTCCGTAAACAATAGCCAGCAAGGAAATCAGAATAAACATCAGTCCCAAATAAGTGATATAGCGTAACGGACGTACCGAGAAAGAAGTGATTCCATCAAGAGCGAAACTGAGCATCTTACTGAAAGGATATTTCGACTCTCCTGCCAGACGAGGACTACGGTTATAATACACCATAGCTGTAGGATAACCCAACGCAGACACCATTCCACGCAGAAACAGATTCCGCTCCGGGAAAGAGACCAATGCCTGCAAGGTACGACGGCTCATCAGGCGAAAATCCGCATGGTTATAGACAATGTCTCCTCCCAAGCCACGTATCAGCTTATAAAAAGCCAAAGCCGTATATTTCTTGAAGAAAGTATCTGTCTTACGTTCTTTCCTGACTCCGAAAACCACATCAATACCTTTATTGAAATAATCTACCATTACTGGAATAGCTTCTACATCATCCTGCAAATCTGCATCAATAGAAACAGCCGCATCAGCATGCACAGCTACCCATTCCAATCCGGCCCATAAAGCTTGCTGATGGCCTACATTATGAGCCAACTTAATTCCGGAAACGCAAGGATAAGACACAGACAAATCCTCCACCAGACTCCAGGTCTTGTCTCGGCTACCGTCGTCGACATACAAAATCTGTCCTTCACCAATCCGCCCTGCTTCGGTCATACGACGAATGATATCCGACAAACGGGAAGTCGTTTCGGGCAGTACTTCCTCTTCATTATAACAAGGTACGACAATTACCAGTTTCATAGTACATCTCTTTTTTTCTTTTCACTGAAAACCCAGCGGACCAACAGAAAGTTAACCGGTACGGCAATGGCAAACACCGGGAACGGTGCCCATTCTTCACGTACACCCAGCCAAAGGAACAAATTGAGCAGAGCCAGATGAAGCAAATAGTTTACCGCATGAGCCCCTCCCATTCCGGTCAGTTTACTCCACGAAGGAGCAGAGCGGAATGTAAAACGGGCTGTCAGGTAAAAATTTGCCAGAAACGAAAGGACATAACCTATGGTATAAGCTACATTGACATTGATAATCTGTTGTAAAACGTAATAAATGCCATAATGCAAAGCCGTGGCAAACACGCCTACCATACCGAAGCGTAATGCCTGTCCTCCCAGTTTTTTCCGTTCACTCGCCATGTTTCCAGAAACGATAAAAATGAATGATTTTATGATCGTCACAACTGCGATGTCCGCTGTCAAACACTTCCTCCACCTGATAAGCCGGATATGCTTTCTTAAAGTCTTCAATTTCAGAATTACCCACAATCAGGAATCCTTTCTGAGGCTCAAATACATCAAAAGGAATGACCCGGTCACCCAAATAAAAATTGATAGTAAACGGATGCATCCGGTTCCCTGGTGTAATATCCGTGCGGTAAGAATATAGTTTCCCTTCCGGAACAATGGAAGCAATGCGTTCGGCCACCGGTTTGTCCGATTTCAAACTCAATACGGCCGGCTGGAAAATCCCGTCCAGACTTAAAAATATGGTACCGATTACAGTAACGACAGCATACGGTAGACTGATTCCTGATTTGTCTTTCTGCAAGCTGGACAGAAATACGACAACCGATCCAGCCATCAATATCAGCAAAAGCCAGGAAACAATACCCAACGGTACATTCTCAAGCGCATGCATGAACGCTATATTCTGAGCTGCATGACTTCCCGAAAAAATACTGTCTGGTATCCATCCCATCCGAAGTGAAAAGAAAACAATCAGCAACAGGCCTGCCAGGCTAGCTATCACTCCTCCAAAAATCTTCACCGCCAATGCATGCCGACGCGTCAGATAGAGCATGTATTCTGCCAGGAAATAAGCCAGAAAAGGATAAATAGGCAGCAGGTAAACACTGCGCTTGCTTTTAGGAATACAGTAGAATACAAAAATCAATACGATACTAAGCAGAGAAAACAGACGGACATCGTCCATTTCACGGATGTAAGTACGGAATCGTTTCCACCATTCTGCCGGTTTGCCGGACCACTTGCGGTATTTCAGGACAAAAAGTGAAATAAGTACCAGCAGTGTGTAAGGAACGTATCCCGCTATTACAGTAATCAAATTATAATAAGCCGGATTCTCATGCGATTCATAACTCATCTTTCCTAACAGGCGATATACATTCTCTTCCAGTACCAACTGGAGAAACTCATCACCTCCCTGACGGTAAGCGGCAACATACCACACCAGCGGCAACACGCACGAAGCCAGTCCGATTCCTAAAAACGAAAGAAAAATCCGACTGAAATTCATACCGCGAATCCATAGAAAAACGGCCACGACCAGACACGGAAGAGCCATGCCTACCGGCCCCTTGGTAAGGAATGCTCCGCTCAGACAAAGAATTCCCACCCAAGGAATTCCTCTCAAGCCTTTCTCTCCCCAACGATATAGCTGATAAAGTGCCAGCACCATCAAAGCGGCAAGCAACATATCCACCCGGCAATTGGTTCCAGCACGGTGTACTTCAAAATTCGTCAATGTAATCAGCCCCATCAGAAAAGCAAGCTCACTTCCACGCCTACGGGCATAGAATCCATAGCCCGCCAATACCATCAAGGCAAGTGCTACTGCCGAAGGCATACGGGAAGTATATTCAGAAACTCCGCCTGCCACTGTAGAAAACAACGCTATGCACCAATGGAACAAAGGTGGTTTATAAGCCATATCTACCCCATTGTTGATAGGCAAGACCCAATTGCCATCCTGTAACATGGACAAGGCAACTACCGCCTCCCGAGGCTCTCCGCGAGTATTGAACAAAGACTCTCCTAAAAACAAGAACAAAGAGATAATACAAATAATGGCCAACAACCATGCATATTTTTCTTGCTTCTTCATTATCCTATCATTTATTACAATTGTCCGCTTGTTTCAAAATAACGCTGCATCACCATGAGTTGCAGCAATTCTTCACGTTCCTTGTTACGGAACTGCTGTACATACTCGTGCGCATGACGGATAATCTCTTCTGCCTTTTCCGGATGTTCTATGTAGTAACGGAGTTTCTCCTCGAAATCCGAAAAATCCTCCTTCACTTCCACATAATGATAATCCGGTTTCAAGGTACCTTCCATGAACCAGGTCTCGCACGTGGGCCGCGTCATGACGGCCAGTGAATTGGAAGACATCACCCATTTCAGGTTCGAAGCCACATCGTTTCCTTCCAATGCGATGATGAACTTATAGTCCAAATGTTCGCGAATAGTCTTCTTGGCGGTCATCCATTCTTCCGGACAACCTTCATTCCGTCCCACTACCCCACAGTCGCACAACGGATGTCCGAAAAATTTCTTCAGAAACCCTGTACGCAAACGGCTCTGACGGATTTTTCCCCGGAAAATGGCACAATCCTTTTTCTCGCGGAACGGCTTCGTATCATAAACGAACATAAAATGACGCAACTTATCCAGTTTCAGTACCACTGAATTCTGATTGTCCGAAGCCAACAGCCGGCTCTTTACGACAGTAGGAACCTCGGGCGTAAAATAAACGTCACCGGGACAGAAATTCCAACGCAACCGCGGCGGAAACCAACGGGTTACATCATGCTGGTCGAAATAATAAGCGGTATGGAACATTTTCCGGCGATAATCACCGATAGCCCCGGTATAATGAATCCAGCTCCGGTCGCGCACCAGTTTGTCTTCATCCGATATTTTCCACGGTCCATGAATACGGATATAATAATCCACACGCTGTTTCATATATTCATAATCAGGACGCTGCCGGGCAGCCTCCAGTTTCCGTTTTAAACGTGCCCGATACCAGCTGTCAGGTATCAGCAGGCCGGAGAAATTTTTCAGGAAGTCAAGGCATTTGATGGGTTTTCCACTCCGTAATTTATAAAGGATATTATCTGCCATAAATCTAGATGAACGGTTACCGGTAAATAAAATGTTTCTTGACAAAGATAACGCTTTTATATGAATATCCCCTATCTTTGCAGAAATGAATATCAAAACTCCCATCCAAGCATGATACACATCGCCTGCAACATCGACAGCAATTACGTGCGCCATTGTGCCGTGACCCTTGTCTCTGTGTTCGAGAACAACAAGGAAGAATCTTTCACTGCCCATATCATCGCCCGCGACCTTTCTGAAACCGAACGCGAAATCCTAACCCGATTGGCCGCACGGTATAATAATCAGGTCTGTTTCTATGAACCGGACATCAAGTTGCTGGAAGAATTTACCATCCGCAAGTTCAGCAAACGCATCTCTATGGCTACCTATTACCGCTGTATCCTTTCGGAACTGATTCCGGCAGACATTGACCGCCTGCTTTATCTGGATTGCGACATCGTGGTGTTGGGAGATTTACGTCCCTATTGGAACACTCCGATAGACCATGTGGGAGTAGCCGCCGTAGAAGATATGGGTTGCCGCGAACCGGAACGCTATGAAATCCTGAAGTACCCCATGGAAGACTCTTACTTCAATGCCGGTGTCCTGCTGATAAATCTGGCTTATTGGCGCCAGCACGATATCGCTCATGCCTGCATAGACTACTTCCACAAGTACCCGGAGCGGATTCTCTTCAACGACCAGGATTTGCTGAACAGTGTTTTACACAAAGATAAATTGCTGGTAGATTTGAAATGGAACGTACAGGACGCCTTCTACCGCCGCCCGAAAGTAATGAACGAAAACTGGAAGAACAGGTTTGCAGAAGTTCTGAAGAATCCGGTCATCCTGCATTACACCAACCGCAAGCCATGGGAGTACGACAGCCAGCATCCGTTACGCCAGGCCTATTTCACTTACCTGGATATGACTCCGTGGAAAGGAGAACGTGTATTGAACAATCCTTTCAGCCGGATGAAACGTTTTTTCCGGCTGTTGCCGTTCTATGTAAAATTAAGGAAACCTAAATATATCAAGCTGGAGAACATATAAGTTATCAGTTAAACTGTCAATCACCCTAACACCTTTCTTGTATGAGCTATCAAGTATCAAAGACCAAACGTTTCTTTAAACGCATAGAAGGTTTCTTCTCTTCTTTCAAGCAACGGTACATACTCCATTATCTCATGACCCGAAGCGGAGGACAAGAAATCGTTTCAAGTTACAAAGACAGAACCTGTGACCCGAATGAAAATATCGGCGCTACTTCGCCCATATGGGTATGCTGGTGGCAAGGTGAAGAACAGATGCCCGATATAGTAAAAGCCTGCTATCATTCCATTCAAAAGCACGCATGCACTCACCCCGTCATTCTGATTACTTCAGAAAACTATCAGAAGTATGTAGATATTCCTGAAGAAATTCTCGACAAACAAAAATCCGGAATCATTGATATCACACATTTTTCGGACATACTCCGTATGATGCTTCTCCGGAAACACGGAGGAATATGGATGGACAGTACGTTGTTAATCCCATCCAAAAAACTGGATGAGTTTATCCACCCGGAAGATATATTCTGGAGTTGCCATCATAAACCTATCTATCACAACGTATCACGTGGAGGATGGGTCAGCTTTTTCGTGGCCTGCGGAAAGGGTAACCTGCTTCCATCCATTATTGCGGACTTACATTTAAGTTACTGGAGAAAGCATAATAAACTTATCGACTACCTGCTGTTGGATTACACTTTTGCCATCGCCCGTGCACACGTACCGGCCATCAGGCACATGATCGAACAGATTCCTATAACCGTCATGGGACCACTTGGGAAATGCCTGAACGATGAATACACCGAAGAAGCATGGCAGAAATTCTGTACGGATTACGATTTCCATAAACTGACCTACAAGATTCCCCTGCAGAGAAAAACTCCGGAAGGAAAGAAAACGTTCTATGGACACATTATGGAGGAGTTTTTTGACAAAGAATAAAAATCTGATAAGCTCCAATAAGCCAAATCTTTCACAAACCGTTTCATAATCCAACGCAAAACGGGACATGATAACCATACAGAGTTTATAAAGGGATATGCAGGCGAAGTATCTGTAACATTCCCGTCAATGTTCTATGTTCTCCGATGCTGAACCCTATGTTTTCCATGCCTAGAACATATAGTTCAGCACTGGAGGATATAGGTTCTGCATAAGGGAAACCTAAAACCCTTACCCATAAATACCTTTTTATATTCTCTTCTATAGCCTATCCCTTCCAGGAGTCAGTATAAAAGGATTCAATACACGCAGAAATTGATTCAACCGTTCCAAGCGATAACCGGCTACTGTTCCCCCTAATACAGCCGACAATTCATCAAAAAGTTCTTCTTTACATTCTTCAGAAAGTGATGAACGTTTAATTCTTCGATAAAACCTTCCTCTACACAAACGTTTCTTATATTCCTTCAATAATGGAAGTTCCTTTTCCATCTTTTGCACAACCTGCAAACCTTCCCTAATACTTTCACCTGAACGAGTTGAAGCAACTGTCACCTTAGCTGTATGTTGACGGAAATAATTCAGATTACGATAAATCATACCTACTCCCCCCTGTAAAGCCATCTGGAACCAAAACAGCCAATCCCCACAACAACGCATTCTTATAAAATCTGATTCTACCAGATTTAAAGCATACTGTCGACGGAACAAGACTCCACTTGCGTTTATTACATAATTTTTCCAATATAAGTTACGAGCAGCAAACTGTCTTCCATCAAAATAAGCAGCTTCCTTTCTTGCACGTCTCCCCCATTTATTTACGTCTCTGTTCCGCATGATTCCTCCATCGGAGTCTATCAACAAAGATCCGGCATAACAAAAAGCAAAATTCTCATAACGTTCAGCCAAACCAACAGTTTTTTCCAGAAAATCTGATTCTGCTAAATCATCGGCTTCAGCAATCCAGACATACTTCCCTTGAGCCAATAAAATTCCTTTCATCCATTGTTTAAAGGGAGAACCACTATTTGTTTCATTAACGACCAAACAGGAAACATGTGGATTATCCTTGTATTGGTCAAACACCTTCAAGCTATCATCTGTAGATACATCATCCAACAGAATCAGTTCAAAATCTGTAAAGGTTTGATTCAAAACAGATTCTATACGTGCATCCAAATAACGAGCATAATTATAATTGGGAATAACTACACTAACCAAAGGCATTCTCTTATCTTGCATGGAAAAATTCTCTGTAATTTATCATTTCTAATAGTTATAAACAGTCCTCATACAACTTCCTGTTGCCGTTTCAACCATTCCTCTTTTGTCCGCTTCCAACGCTTATGCGTCCAAAGCCAGTACGCGGGCTGCCGGCAGATACTCTCTTCCAGCAAACGGGCATATTGGTCTGTCAATTCGTAATCCGGGAACTCTTTCGGATGCAATGTCATTAGCCGGAATCGGACCTGATAATATCCACGTTTCACACGTTCCACGTCTACATAATAGAGCGCCGCATCCACCTGTTTGGCGATTCGTTCGGCTCCTATAAAGAAAGAAGTATCATGATTCAGGAAAGTAGTCCAATGATGCATGTTCTCCCATTTGGGAAGCTGATCGGCAATGAATCCAATCATTACCTTCTTCTCCTGGTTACGTAAAGTCAGAATTCTCCGGAGAGTATCTTTCATCAAAATAGACTCACCTCCAAACTGTCCACGCAGTTTCAGAAACAGTTCATCAAAGGCCTGGTTATAGATACGGTGATAAATCTGTCCGCAGTGAATCTCCGGCAACCAATAAGATAAAGAAGCAATGTACTCCCAGTTACAGTAATGTCCCAAATACAGAAAACAGAACTTCTTGTCTTTCAACTCTTCCCGCACCTGCTCGATACCGACAAACTTCATACGGCGCATCATCTCCTTCTTCGAGATAGAGAATAATTTGATGACTTCTACCAGATAATCGCAGAAGAAATGATAGAACTGACGTTCTATAGCCCGTCTTTCCTGCATACTTTTTTCCGGGAAACACTCATCCAACTGTTTCTCGACCACTTTCCGACGATATTTCACGATATGAAACAAAGGAAAGAACAGTCCGTCCGAAAGCAGATAAAGAAGCCTCATCGGAAGCAAGGACAACAAATATAAAAGAAAAAATAATATGTGATATACAAACTTCATCAGGACACCGGATTATAATTCAGGACAAAGCTACAAAAAATATACAATCCTCCCGATACGTAAACTTCAATTTTTACAGAAAGGATGTCGCAGCTAAAGTTTTTTGCACTATCTTTGCAGAATACAAGCAGTTACATTCCCTATTATGAAAGAATTCCTCCAACTCATGCGACGCTTTGTGTCGCCTTACAAGAAATATGTCAGCTGGGCTATCATTCTAAACATACTTTCGGCCATCTTCAATGTATTCTCTTTTTCCCTATTGATTCCGATTCTGAACATCCTGTTCAAGACCGGAGCACAGGAGCGGGTCTATCAGTATATGGATTGGGAATGGTCTGTCGACTCACTGAAAGAGACAGCCATCAACAACTTCTATTACTACGTCAACCTGCTGATTGATACATACGGACCTACTACTACCCTGTTGTTTCTCGGTCTGTTTCTGGCCGGAATGACTTTCCTGAAAACCGCCTGTTATTTCGGCTCTACAGCAGTCATGGTTCCTTTACGCACCGGTATCGTACGCGACATCCGTACCATGGTCTATTCCAAGGTAACCTACTTACCGTTAGGATTCTTCTCGGAAGAGAAGAAGGGAGACATCATTGCCCGTATGAGTGGAGACGTAGCGGAAATAGAAAATTCCATTACCAGTTCTTTAGATATGTTACTGAAGAACCCGATTCTGATTATTTCTTATTTCACTACCCTGATGATTATCAGCTGGCAGCTGACGCTATTCACCATTCTGGTGCTGCCTACCATGGGATGGGTCATGGGAAAAATAGGCCGTAAACTGAAAAGACAGTCTCTCGAAGCTCAAGGGAAATGGGGAGAAACCATGGCACAACTGGAAGAGACACTGGGCGGCCTGCGTGTCATCAAAGCCTTCACGGCAGAAAAGAAAATGATTGACCGGTTCAACAAATGCAGTAACGAGTATCGTGACGCTACCAGCCGCGTATCCATCCGCCAGGCATTGGCACACCCCATGAGCGAATTCTTGGGAACCATATTGATTGTCATCGTACTCTGGTTCGGAGGTTCACTGATTCTCGGAAACAATTCATCCATCGATGCCTCTACCTTCATTTATTACATGGTTATTCTCTACAGCATTATCAATCCGTTGAAGGACTTCTCAAAAGCCAGCTACATGATACCACGTGGACTAGCTTCCATGGAACGTGTAGACAAAATTCTGAAAGCTGATAATCCGATTGTAGAGAAACAGCATCCTCAACACCTGCCGGCTCTTAACCAGGACATCCAATTCAATCATATCACCTTCAGTTATAACGGACAGCACCAGGTGCTGAAAGATATTAACTTGCGGATAAAGAAAGGAGAAACCATTGCATTGGTAGGACAAAGTGGTTCCGGCAAATCAACGCTCGTTGATTTACTTCCCAGATTCCACGACGTACAGGGAGGAGAAATCCTGATAGACGGCACTAATATCAAGGATGTATCCATCAGCGACCTCCGCTCATTGATAGGCTATGTGAATCAGGAAGCCATCCTGTTTAACGACAGCTTCTATAACAATATCACTTTCGGCGTAGAAAATGCAACCAAGGAACAAGTGATAGAAGCCGCCAAAATAGCCAATGCCCACGATTTCATCATGGAATCCGAACAAGGTTATGACACGAACATCGGAGACCGTGGCTGGGGGCTTTCCGGGGGGCA
>URWP01000003.1 GCA_900551645.1 uncultured Bacteroides sp. | reverse complement strand
CCCACCCGACACCGATACCCCCCCTTGAAAATACGGATGCTGAAATCAATATCCTCGCCGAAACGCATCCTTGAGAAGCCACCTAACGCCCGATAGACATCAGCCCTGATACCCATATTGAAACTTCGTGGATAAAATTTGTCCATCTTCTTTTTTCCTCCACGAATGCCTCCGGTAGTGAAAAACGAAGTCATGGCATAATTAATAGCCTTCTGTACATCAGAGAAAGATTCATGAGCCCGATCTGGTCCACCAAAGGCATCGGCCGGATCCCGGTTCAGTTCTTCCTCTACAGCCTCCAGGTATCCCGGCGGCAGGATACAGTCCGAGTCCAAAACTATCAGATATTCTCCGTTACTCCGTTCAGCGCCGTAATTCCGGGTCTGTCCTGGTCCTGAATTCGGTTTTGTAAAATAATGAACAGGCAGAACCCGAGCATATTTTTCAATGACTTCTGTACACGGTACGGATGAACCGTCTTCTACGACAATCACCTCAAAATCTTTGAAACGCTGGTCGAGCAGGCTCTGCAACAATTCGTCCACCTCATTCGGACGGTTATAAACAGGAATAATCAAAGAATATTTCATAAGCGGATGTTTCTGTTTTATAACCACAAAGATACACCTTTCTTTTTTACATACCGACTGACAGGAAGATTAATTACCAGAAATTATCTGAGACAAGACTCCGGTAAACTAGTTTAAAAAACACTTTTTTCTTATTTTTCTGTTACAAAAAATATAGCTTTACGTTTACCTTTCTGAAAACAAACCTGCACTACCACAACAAAACATGAGTAAAGAGACACTGACATCCACTTTTACAGAACTAAGGAAAGGCTTCTTCAGGCTAGCCATGCATTTCCTTTCCAATCAAGAAGATGCAGATGATGCCTTGCAGGAAGCTTTCTTCCGATTATGGAAACACGCCGACCAGATAGACACCCCAGAGAAAGCAGAAGCAATGACTATCATAACAGTAAAAAACTTATGTATCGATACGTTACGAAAAAAAAGTCACCTGCATACAGTAGAGCTGGACGAAAGTCGAGACGACTCCATAACAGAGTCGGCTGCAGATGCATTAGAGAGAAAAGAACGCTTCAAGGCAGTAGAACGTATCATTGAACAACAATTGACACCAATCCAACGCAAGATACTATACATGAAAGAGTACGAAGGAAAAGAGTATGACGAGATAGCTGCCAGTTTAGGTATGCAACCTCCGGCAGTACGCATGCAGTTATCGAGAGCCAGAAAAGAAATCAGAGAATGTTACTTAAAACAAATGGAACGATGAAACAATACGAACGAACACAGCAACAATGGAGAGAACTGGCGGCACGCTACTTCGAAGCAGAAACAACCGCTGCCGAAGAACGGGAGCTGGCACACTTCCTGACCACTCCTGCCTCACAGAGCAAAGACTTCGATGAGCTCCGGGCTGTCATGGGTTACTTGGCCACCGGACGAACTTATCATCATAAACAAACGGCTTCTATCTTCCGTTATGCCGCAGCTGCCGCACTCATCGGTCTATTATTTACAGCAGCAGTATGGCATCTGTCCGAAAAACAAAACATCTGTGTTGCCTATATTTATGGAGAGCGTTGTACCAATACAGAAACCGTATTATCCGAAGCTATGAAATCCATCGGAAAGGTACAGCATTCCCCTCAGGAAGAAACTCTCCTACAAGATCAACTCTCCGACATTTTCCAGACATTGGAAGAAAATGATACATTAACCATTAACTGATAAAAATAAACTTATGATACGACGGACAATTACAATAGGGATGATGTTCCTTCTTGCACTACCCATAGCCGCACAGAAAGGAATGCAGATAGCCGAACTGTTCGACGGTCGTTTCAAAAAAGACCACCGAGCTGTAGAAGTCCTCATCAAAGGAAAGGAACTGAAGCAATACCATCTGACACTGTTCCGAAGCCTTACAATCAGCAACGCTCCCCAAACCTTTGAAAAAATGGAAGCATTGGTCAGAAAAGATGCCGTTCATGCAATAGATAAGGAAGTTGGAACAATCAATAATCGACTTTACTATGGTTTCTATTGCTTCCCGGCTCAAGATAATGATACCTACCGCTATCTGTTCTACCGGAATACGGCAGCAAAACCTAATTCCGGTAAACAGCCGGAAGCTACCCTTGTATACATGGAAGGACAAGTTACCTTAGAAGAGCTCAAACGTATGTTTCAATAAAAACTAACAATCAACACGGTATAAAATATGAAAAGAATGATTCTATTGGCAACAAGCTTTCTGGCAGCCACCAGCTTGTATGCCGCACAGCAAGATTCACTGACAGTCACAAACACGGTGCAAATCGAGAAACCCGACCGGGTAACACTGACACAATCGGACAACCAACTGACCATCGACATAGAAGGAGAAGAAGGGAATCCAGACTTCCGATATACCCGCGAAGTAAATGTTTCTTCATCAGAACCTGTAGTTACCAAAGAGAGGAGCAGCAATTGGGATTTCAACATTCCTTTCCGGAAACAGAAAAAATACATCCGACGCAGATACAATGAGTTCGTCATAAAAGATTTCAAGCTAGGGCTTTCAAAGGTCACGAATGCTCCGGGAAATCTAAACGCAGACATGGCCTCATCCTGGGAAATCACGACTCCCTCTTTGGGATGGGCCTACTACCCGTGGTATTCTAAAACATCCTTCTCCATAGGAATTGCCTGTAGCTGGCGAAACTATCGGATGACCGGGAAGAATCGTTTCATCAAAGAAGGAAGCGAAATTACACTAGGCAAATATCCTGAAGGAGCAGACATAGAGTTCTCGCGTATCAAGGTATTCAGCTGGTCGATACCGTTGATGTTCAGCTACGAATCCAGTAACAAACTAGGATTCAGCCTGGGAACTATCGTCAATCTGAACACCCATGCCAGCCTGAAAACACGTTATAAGCTGGACGGAGAAAAAATCAAACTGACAGACAACAACATCCATCAAACTCCTGTTACAATAGACTTCCAGGCATCGATAAGCTGTAAATCGGTAGGTATCTATGTAAAATACAGTCCATGTAATATTCTTGATACATCATATGGACCAAAATTCTCGGCACTTTCTGCCGGAATCATCCTCTTTTGAAAAACTACCCTACTCATAAATAAAAGAACAGCCATCCTAAGATAAAGGATGGCTGTTCTTTTATATATATTTTATATATTACGCTTTTACACGACCTACGTAAGAACCGTCACGAGTATCTACCTCGATAATTTCATCCTGATTGATGAACAACGGCACACGTACAGTAGCACCTGTTTCTACAGTAGCAGGTTTAGTAGCGTTTGTAGCTGTATCACCTTTCAGACCCGGCTCTGTATAAGTAACCTTCAACTGAACCTTTACCGGCAATTCAGCAAACAAGATAGTCTCTGTAGAAGCATCAGAAACTACATCAATAACCATCTCTTCCTTCAGGAAGTCAACACCTTCAATCAAATCATGAGCGATAGGAACCTGTTCATAAGTTTCCTGGTTCATGAAGATGTAATCTTCACCTTCCTTATATAAATATTGGTAAGGACGACGTTCTACACGTACATCTTCCAATTTCTCACCGATATTAAAACGACGTTCCAACACATAGCCATCTACTACATCTTTCAGTTTAGTACGCATGAAAGTATTACCTTTACCTGGTTTTACATGCAGAAAGTCGATACAGAAATACAGTTTACCGTCCATACGGATAGCTGTTCCGATTTTAATGTCTTGAGCGTTAATCATAAGTTGAATACTTTTATTTATGTTATTTTATGGATTTGTTCCCTTGAAAACCGGATGCAAAATTAATCTAAATCGGGAAAAAACGCAAAAAGATTTGTCTAAAAATGATTTAGCGCTTGGTTTATTTAAAAAAAGTCACTAATTTTGCAGCCCGAACGCATGGAATAATAACATAAATAGTATATACGAAAATGAAAAGAACATTCCAACCCTCTAACAGAAAGAGAAGAAACAAACACGGTTTCCGTGAAAGAATGGCTACCGCAAACGGTCGCCGAGTATTGGCTGCACGTCGTGCCAAAGGTCGTAAAAAACTGACAATCTCTGACGAGTACAACGGAGTGAAAGCTTAATAAACCGTGCTTGAAGGAAAAGGATTAAGAAAAGCCGTAAAATGCTGTGAGAGCATTTTACGGCTTTTTCTTCTTCATTCCCCAAGAATGATACAAAAACTCTGACGTACGATACGGTTGCGTTCCAATTAAAAGTTGTATCTTTGTCCCGAATATTACACCGATACTCGAATATGATTACACTGAAAGACTTTTTTTCATTCAAGAACAACCGTTCCTTTTGGCTGAACCTCATTGCCATGATAGTAGTGACTGCCGCAATCATCATTGGGACACTCATCTGGCTGGATAACTATACACATCACAATCAATCGTATCTGGTTCCTAACGTAAAGAACCAGACACTGCCTGAAGCCCAACAGGCATTAACAACCCAAAAGCTGAAAGGAGTTATTATTGATTCTTCTTATGTAAAAGGAATGCCTTCAGGTATTATTCTGGATCAGACACCAGCTGCCGGTGCACGGGTCAAGGAAGGGCGTACTGTTTATCTGACTGTTACTACCAATGATGTACCGCTGGTAAAGATTCCTGATTTGATAGACAACAGTTCATTGCGACAAGCAGAAGCCAAACTGAAAGCCATCGGATTCAAACTGACCGAACCGGAATATGTTTCAGGTGAACAAGACTGGGTATACGGTATAAAATATCGTGGACGGAGCTTGAGAACCGGCGACAAAGTACCCTATGAAGCATTACTGACCCTTTCTGTGGGGAACACAGCCATGAGAGATTCCATGAGTATGGATTCACTCAATATGGATATCGATTTGAGTACTCCGGACGAGGAACCACAAGTAGACGATTCATGGTTTTAATCTCACCTCTGAACACTGTATGACAGAAGAATATATCGAAGAACTGGAAGGCGATACTTTAGAAGACATTGAACCTTTGAACGACCCTACCACCTTATATGAACATTTCCGGGTAGTAGTAGACAAAGGACAATCACCCGTACGCATAGATAAATACCTGTTCGAAAGACTAGTAAACTCTTCACGTAACCGCATCCAACAGGCTGCGGATGCAGGATTTGTCATGGCCAACGGGAAACCGGTAAAAAGCAGTTACAAGGTAAAGCCCCAGGACATACTGACCGTCATGATGGACCGTCCCCGTTATGAAAATGATATCATACCGGAAGACATACCGCTGAATGTAGTATACGAAGATGAAGATTTGATGGTCATCAACAAACCGGCAGGGCTGGTAGTTCATCCGGGATGTGGAAACTATCACGGCACATTGGTCAATGCTATTGCCTGGCATCTGCGTGATGTGCCGACCTATAACCCGAACGATCCACAAGTTGGTCTGGTACACCGTATCGATAAAGATACTTCCGGACTACTGGTAGTAGCCAAAACCCCTGATGCCAAAACCAGTCTGGGCCTGCAATTCTATAACAAAACCACTAAACGCGAATACAATGCGTTGGTATGGGGTATCATCGATGCAGATGAAGGAACCATTACCGGGAACATCGGACGTAACCCGAAAGACCGGATGCAAATGGCAGTCATGGCCGATCCAACCCAAGGCAAGCATGCCGTAACACACTATCAGGTACTGGAGCGACTAGGATATGTCACTTTAGTAAAATGTGTACTCGAAACCGGACGCACTCACCAGATACGTGTACACATGAAATACATCGGACATACCCTTTTCAACGACGAGCGGTACGGCGGCCATGAAATATTGAAAGGAACGCATTTTAGTAAATACAAACAATTTGTAAACAACTGTTTCGACATTTGTCCCCGACAAGCGCTTCACGCCAAGACATTGGGCTTTGTGCACCCACGCACCGGAGAAGAGATGTTTTTCACCTCAGATCTGCCCGAAGACATGACCTGCCTGCTGGAAAAATGGAGAACATATATCAGTAACCGAGAAGAATTATGAAACGAACCATTGCTATCATAGCAGGGGGAGACTCTTCAGAACACGAAGTCTCCATGAAAAGTGCAGAGGGAATCTACTCATTCATCGACAAGGAAAAATATAACCTCTACATTGTAGAACTGACCAAAAAATATTGGGAAGCCATTTTGCCGGACGGGACACGTACTCCGGTAGATAAAAATGATTTCAGTTTCCAAGACAAAGGAAACAAGATTATCCCAGATTTCGCATATATCACCATTCACGGCACTCCAGGTGAGAACGGTATCCTGCAAGGCTATTTTGAACTGCTGGATATCCCCTATTCTACCTGCGACGTACTGGTATCGGCCATGACTTTCAGTAAATTCACCTTAAACCAATATTTGAAAGGGTTCGGTATCCGTGTAGCAGAATCAATGCTGGTGAACAAACGCTACGGTATCAGTGACGAAGACGTGGTAGAGAAAATTGGTCTACCCTGCTTCATCAAGCCCAATGCCAGCGGCTCCAGCTTTGGTGTCACTAAAGTAAAGACCCGTGAACAGATACAACCGGCACTCCAGGCCGCTTTTCAGGAATCGGACGATGTTATGATTGAAGCTTTCATGGACGGTATCGAACTGGCAAACGGCTGTTACAAGGTTCCTGGAAAATCTGTGGTATTCCCCATCACCGAAGTAGTCAGCCAGAATGAATTCTTCGATTACAACGCAAAATATAAAGGTGAGGTAACCGAAATCACTCCGGCCCGACTCAGCCCGGAACTGACCGGACGGGTACAGAAACTGACCTCAGCCATCTATGATATTTTGGGATGTAAAGGTATTATCCGCGTAGACTATATCATTACCGAAGGCGAAAAAATCAACATGCTGGAAATCAATACGACACCGGGAATGACGGCAACCAGCTTCATTCCTCAGCAGGTAAAAGCTGCCGGACTGGATATCAAAGATGTCATGACCGATATTATCGAAAGTCATTTCTGATAGCCATTGGCTTTACAGGCTATATTGACGCAGAGTCCTGAACATTCATTTTCTACGGCTCTGCGTTCTTTTTATCTCTTCCGAAGACAGTCTCTATGGAAAAGTACTTTTATAGACACTCCTTGCAACATCAGAAAAAAGTTTCTATATTTGGACAAACTAAGCAAAAAACAGATTCCTATGAACATACCTGCCGAATTTGATGAAATCCGTCCGTATACCTCTGAAGAGCTTCCACAGATTTTCGAGGAACTGATAGCTGACCCTGCCTTTCAGGCCGTAGCTTCTTTTGTTATGCCGGACGTACCACTGGATAAACTATTTGCGATACTCCGCCAGTGTAAGACCAACCTGGATGTACAGAAGAAAATCTTCTATTCCTTGTTGCACGGAATCATGAACAAGCACAGCGACGGATTCGATCTGGACGCTTCTGCCCTCCCGGACAAACAAACTTCCTATACATTCATTTCAAACCATCGGGACATTGTTCTCGATCCGGGATTCCTTTCTGTAGGCCTTCTGGATAACGGTTTCCCGACAACAGTAGAAATTGCCATCGGTGACAACCTGCTCATCTATCCGTGGATCAAGAAACTGGTACGTGTAAACAAATCCTTTATCGTACAGCGGGCACTCAGTATGCGTCAGATGCTGGAATCATCCGCCCGTATGTCACGTTACATCCATTTTGCCATCACAGAAAAAAAAGAAAATGTATGGATTGCCCAACGCGAAGGACGCGCCAAAGATTCGGACGACCGCACCCAAGAAAGTGTCCTGAAAATGCTGGCTATGGGAGGCAACGGACATATCATCGACCGGCTGAAAGAACTGAACATTGCTCCGGTAGCCATTTCTTACGAATACGATCCTTGCGATTTCCTCAAAGCACAGGAAATGCAACAGAAACGGGACATCCCAGGATTCAAGAAAACTCAGGAAGACGATTTACAAAACATGAAAACCGGTATCTTCGGTTACAAAGGACATGTCCATTTCCATGCAACAGCCTGTATCAATGAAGAACTGGAACAGCTCCGTAACCTGCCGAAAACAGAAATATTCACACACATAGCTCAACTGATAGACCGGAAAATCCATGCCAACTACCGGTTATATCCGGGAAACTACATCGCCTGCGATGAATTAGAAGGAAGTAACCGTTACGCAAACCGGTATACAACAGCCGACAAGGAACGGTTTGAAGCTTATCTGCAACAAAAGCTTGCCCTGATTCAGTTACCTGATAAAGATGAAACTTTCTTACGCAACCGGATACTGACTATGTATGCCAACCCTGTCATCAACCACCGGAAAGCAACAGAAGAATGAATAAGTTCCTTACCTATATCTTCTTGACTGTTTTTCTGTTATCAAACGAAGGTTGTCAAGAAGATGATTATGTCTATCCGGATGTGCTGACAGAATTTACTGAAGTACAGACTAACGATGAAGGAGTACTAACCTACCTGCTTACAGATCAAGGAGATAAATATCAGATACTGGAACGGGAAGGCTTAGATGGTCTGACACCTGATTCCATTTACCGTACCTTATGTGTCTATCAGATAACCGATGTAGAAAAAGAGACTGTACAACTCTATTCTGCCCAAAAAGTTCTGTCTATGCTTCCCAAACCGGCCTCTGCCTTTAGCGATGGCATCCGGACAGACCCTTTAGACATTCAGAGTATCTGGCTGTCTGGAAAGTATCTGAATATGGTACTACTCCCGATGGCTAAAGACAAAAGCCATATCTTCCATTTCGTAGAAAACAGTCTGACCCAAGACAATGAAGGCAGAGCCCAACTGGAACTGACACTTTATCATGACCAGAACGGTGATTATGAAGCCTTCACCCAGAAAACCTATCTCTCAATACCACTTTGGGGATACGGAAACAAATTAGACACCGGTGACCGTATTGTCCTGCACATACAGACTTATGAAGAAGGAAATACCACCCGTGAATTTACACTACCCTAACCTATAAAAACAGATACATAATTAGTTATGATCAAGACATTGTATTTTATGTTTTTCGTATGCATTGCCCTCATCGGACTGATGGCCTGCACACCGAAACAACAAGACAAGTTCAAGAACCTGTCGGCCGATGAGTTCGAGGATTATCTTCAGAAAGATTCTATCCAACTGGTAGATGTACGGACAGTAGTCGAATACACCGAAGGACATATCCCGGGAAGCCTCAACATCAATGTATTGGATGAACAGTTTGCCGCCAATGTAGACGAACTGCTAGATAAAAGCCATACGGTAGCTGTCTATTGCAAAAGCGGACGACGTAGCCGGAATGCAGCACGTATCCTTACCAAGAAAGGGTTTCATGTAGTAAATCTGGACAAAGGATTCGAAAATTGGAAAGAGCTGGATAAACCTATCGAGAAATAAGGCGCTAATAACCAAAAAACGAACGGACATCTTAAGTAAAACATGCTCACGTCTTACTTAAGATGTCCGTTCGTTTTGATTAAAATGTCCGTTCGTTCGAAATATACTGCTTTTGACTATTCCAGCCTTCCAACGGACTGCCAGCCGATAACAACCCATTATATGCAGCATCTTATCCGGCCGATATCTCTGATTTTTGAATTCCTTTCTGCTTAAACTCCGTAGGAGACATTCCAAATTGTAACTGAAAACATTTGGCAAAATAAGAAGGAGAAGAAAAGCCTACCCGGAAACAGGCTTCACTACTTGACAATCCCTCCTCCGCCAACAAGCATGCAGCCTTCTTCAAACGTATAAGACGGATATAGTCATTAGGAGTCATACCAGATATAGCCTTGAGTTTAGCAAACAGGCCTGACCGGGAAATACCTACTTCCTGTGCCAAACTATCTACCGTAAAATCAGAATCAGTCATACGTTCCTCAACAATTTTAGCTATTTTCTCCATCAGAAGTGTATCCAGTTTAGAGACAGATACAGAAGCTACCATCGGTTGGGTCTTAAACTCTTTTTTCATACCCTCTCTGTTTCTGAAAATACTCGCAATTTGGGCATGAATCACATCTCCCGAGAAAGGTTTCTCAAGATACACGTCTGCCCCACTTTCAAGTCCCTCTACATAATCCTCGGATGAAGCCTTTGCCGTAAGCAATATTACCGGAATATGGCTGGTAGAAAGATTCTGTTTGATATGCCGGCAAAGTTGTATGCCATCCATTACAGGCATCATGACGTCACTGATTACAAGATTGGGAAGGTTCTGCTGAACCAGTTCCCATGCTTCCTTTCCATTTTCTGCACACGATACCTGATACCTCCCAGTAAGCAACTGGCTCAAATATTCTCTTAAATCCTGATTATCATCTACTATCAGAATACGATATTTTCCTTCGGGCATATCTGTTTTTTCCTCGACCTGTACCTCTTGAGAAGCCACTTTCTCAACAACCGTACGTTCTTCATGCTCAATCATATCAAAAGTAACAATAAAAGTAGAACCTTCCCCTAATCTACTTTCCAAAGCCAAGCTGCCATGCATCAAGCCTACCAGTTTCTTCACCAATGAAAGTCCGACACCGGTCCCGACACGCCCAGTAAAATTCTTATCTGGAACCTGATAGAAAGGAGAAAATATTTTTTCCTGTTCCTTTACATCAATTCCCTGACCATTATCTTTCACTCTTATTTCCAGTTTCCGGTTACCGACAATCAATAAATCGACTTCAATACACGTATCCGTAAATTTCAATGCATTCGACAGCAGATTGCTAATCACTTTCGTAAAAGCCTCTTGATCCACACGAGCATAGCAAGGTTCTTCCGGCATATTCAGACTAATCGTTATGTGTTTCATATCTGCCGAAAGCTGGAAACGCTGATACACATTCATCAATAAAGTCTTGATGTTGGTTTCTGTCAATATTACATTCATGACCCCTGATTCAGCCTTTCGGAAATCCATCAACTGATTGACAAGTGTAAGCAAACGTTTTCCATTCTGTTCCATCACCCGCAGCTGAGGAAGTACATCCTTCACCGTTCCAGTACTCTTCATCACACTCTCCAATGGTGCCAGTATTAATGTTAGTGGGGTACGTATTTCATGCATGACATTTGTAAAGAACTCTATTTTACTCTGATAAATCTCTCGGTCTTTCTTTATTGTCAGTAAAGCCATACGCCGACGATGTATTTTATTCATCCGATAATAAGCATAAACCAAACCTGCTATCCCTAACAATATATATCCCACAATCATATACGAAGAAGCCCACCAGGGAGGCAGCACTTTAATAGGAAAGACTATGGCATTTTCATTCCACATCCCATCAGAATTAGACGCACTCACCTGAAATACATAATCCCCGGCTGGTAAGTTTGTATACGTCACATGAGGAGCATCATTCGTTTCCGTCCAATCCTTTTCAAACCCCTCCAAACGATAGCGGTACCTGTTCTTTGAGGTATTTATATAACTCAAAGCTGCTACCGAAAAACTAAACATGGAATGAGAATAGTCCAACACCAGACGGTCTGCATAAGTGATGGAGACCTTCAATGGAGAATCTTCACTCCCAATAACCACCGGTTTATTGAATAGTTGAAAATCAGTCAGAATGACGGTAGGAATCTGTGTATCAACTTGTATCTTATCAGGACGGAACTCATTGAATCCATTTACTCCTCCCACCATTATTGTTCCGTCAGACAACTGGATTCCGGAATTAGGAAGAAACAGATTTTCCTGCAAGCCATCTTGTTTGTTATAAAACTTCAAAGAGGAAGCAAGAGGCTGGTAGCAATACATACCATTATTGGTTGTAAACCACAATTTATCTCTGTCCGGTAATATCTTATAGACCACCCGTATATAATCAGGCAAATCTTCATGTACAAACATCTCCTTTCCCCGATCATATCTAAGTAGACCGTCTCCATCTGTTCCCAGCCAAATCACGCCCTGCATATCCAGACAACCGGTGATAATCTGATTTGTAGGCAATTTACCATCTTTCCCCTTTATCTGATGAAAATAATGCATCCACTTCCCTGTCTGATGATTCAGACAAAACACTCCCTGATTCAGAGAACACACCCATAAATTCTGTTCCTTATCTTCAAAAATGTAGGAAATATCAGCTCCATGCAATTCATATATCCGTTCAAAATCATCCGTCTTCGGATTATAACGGTTTAATCCTGCGGTAGTACCAATCCATATTCTCTGACTGGAATCCTTGTAAAGCGCATATATCTCTGACGAATAAAGTGAACGAGGAGAAGTAGCAGACTTATAATTCCGAAACACTCCAGTACGCAAATCCAGAATATCCAGTCCTCCCATAAACATACCGATAAATAATTTATCTCCATCCTGCAACAGGGCATGTATATTATGATAGGCAGGGCCCTGCCTGCCTTTCAAAGGACGATAGGCCTGAAAAGTCTGATTCTGCCTGTTCCAATAAAAAAAACCGGCATCATCGGTTCCAATCCACAGATTATCTTTGTCCGCACGAGCAAACACACTGACAATACGTGCGTCCAATTGACAATTATCCTTATGGTAATGCAAAAAATTATCCTGAACAGAGGAAACATAATTCACACCGCCGAAATAAGTTCCTATCCAAAGCGCATTCTCGCGGTCTATAAACAATTCGTGCAGGTAATTATCGTTCAATCCTTCCGGATGTCTGCTATCCGCTTTTATCACATCTACTTTTTCTGTAGCCACATCATACATAGTCAACCCCTCGTCCGAAGCCAACAGCAAACGGCCGGGTTGCCATTCTACAATTCTTCTTACTTGAAAAGGATGATTAAACTGTAAAGGGGGAATTTTCTGAATTAATCGCCCATGCTCCTTATCCAATAAATAAAGTCCATCTCTCCCTGTTCCTACCCAAAGACGATGAGATGAGTCTTCAAACAATACACGGGTATCTTTCACATCTTCCGAAGCCACCGGCTGAAACATATCCTGAGATGCCACATAACGGCTGATTCCTCCCTCACGGGTAGCAAGCCATATTGTGCCGGAAGAATCTTCCATGATATAATACCCGAAATCACAATTCACTTTTCCCATAGCCATGTATTGATGAAGCGTTCCATGAACAGGATTATAACGAAAGACTCCTTGTCCTGCAGTGGTTATCCAGATATTGTGATAACGGTCACGCATCACATGAGATACAGAAGAATGTATACCTTCGCCAAACTCCGAACGAACCTGAAAATCAGAAAAGCTCTCTGTCAACAAATTAAAGACAGTCAGTCCTCGCTCACTGCCTACATAAAGTTGCATACTGTCCTCCAGGATAGTATAGATACAAGCTCCCAGCGATTCCATCCGGTTATCTCTCCACGCACGGATATGATTCCCGTCAAAACTATGCAATCCGTCAATTGTTCCGAACCACATGCGTCCCTTCGTATCCTGCGTGATACTATATACCGCATTGTTCGAAAGTCCATCACTGATGGTGTAATGAGTCACATTACGGGATGCTCCTCCACACAAAAGGAAATAGCCTAAAAATATAATCGAAAAAAGTAATCTTACGGAGTTCATGATTTTCTAATTTATATTTAAGGAACGTTCATACGAGTAAAAATACAAAATTCCAATACAAATCTTACTGGAAACTGGAAAAACTTCCTCAAAACACTTCGGTATTCAAACTAAAACGTACTTGCATTTACAAGAAAACACAAGTACGTTCCAGCTACTAAGCATAGATTACAAAATTAATCGCAAAATAGAAGATTCTCACCTCATCCGGATGGCAAACCCTCCTCCTGGAGCCAAATGCACCGTCAAACGTGTATTTTCATCAACATGAATTAGTTTTAGATGAAAGTCACGTCCTATACGATGAGCATTTATGCCATCTTCATATAAAAGACCTTGACATATCTTTCCTTTTAAAAAAGAAAAATCCAATTCAATATCCCTTTCTTGCCAGTCTGTAATTCCTCCAATATACCAAGTATCTCCTTTACGACGCGCGGTTACAATATATTCTCCCATCTTGGCATCCAGAACACGTGTTTCATCCCAAACAGTAGGGATACCTGAAATAAAATCTACCGACTCTTTTTCACGGACATAATTACTAGGCGTATCGCAAAGCATATTTAAAGGAGACTCAAATACTACATACAACGCAAGTTGCCGGCAACGAGTACCTTGACTCATAGGTTCTGAATAGCAAGGGAAATAACAACCTTTTGCAGCGTTACGCATTGCTCCTTGCGTATAATCCAGAGGACCAGCCACTTGACGAATAAAAGGAACCATGACATCATACTTCACCTGATCCACACTGTCAGGACTCCATTTCATATTCTCCAAACCATGCACTCCTTCAAAATTCAAGATATTCGGATAGGTTCGATTCATTCCTGAAGGCTTATACATTCCATGTAAATCAAGTACTAAATGATATTTTGCACACATGGCAGCAGCCCGATAATTGAATTCTACCATTTCCTGATCATCCCGATCCATAAAGTCAACCTTAAATCCTTTCACTCCCAAATCCGAGTAAAACCGACAAATGTTCTCCATATCACGCTCGAAAGCATAATAGCCAGCCCATAAAATAATACCCACATTTTTATCAGAAGCATAATCTACCAACTCCTTCAAATCAATGCTATCTACTACTTGCATCAAGTCGGCTTTCAAATTCACAGCCCATCCTTCGTCTAAAATGACATACTCCATACCGTATTTAGCTGCAAAATCAATATACTCCTTATAGGTTTCATTGTTTACCCCTGTCACATAGTTCACTCCATCAATGTTCCTGTCACTCCACCATTCCCATGCTACTTTACCAGGCTTAATCCACGAAATATCATCCAACCGCGAAGGAGATGCCAGAAGATATGTCAAGTCATTATCAGCCAGCTGCTCGTCCCGTGCCGTTACGATTGCCATACGCCACGGAAAAGTTCTTTTCCCTTTTACCCGTGCAATATATGACTCACGCTCTTGTACCAACATCTGCAACATTTTATGCCCTCCCTGAATACTGTTTTTAGGATATGGAGCATGGACTCCCTTCAATGTATATTCTTCACCTTCTACAGCCGAAAGATAAAGTCCCGGAAAATCTTCCAAATCAGATTCCGTCAAACACACCTTAATGCCATTTTCTGCTTCCACAACCAGAGGAAGGAACATCAGCCTTTCTTTATCCAAATGAGAAAGCCTGTCCGTTGTATAAGTATTCTCAAAAGAGTTATAAAACTGACAATCAAGATTATGTCTCTGCACACGAGGTACTACATAAGGTACATTTGCTTCAAAGTCTGAAGAAAAGCAATAACTTACATTCTCCGAAACTATATCAAGTACCTTGTTCTCCCTATGGACAAAACGATAAACGATTCCTGTATCATAAGCACGAAACTCCAAACCCCATCCATTCTTAAAGTTCAGAATCAAAGAATTATAGTTATCACGTATTTCACTTCTTCTATAAAAAGGAGAAGCAACCATAGCATTCACCGAATTCCGCTTTGTACTTACCAGACGGGGATTTTCCCCCCAGACAATTCCATTTGTCAGAGTCATCGATAAAGGAGAATCGTTCAAGATTCTATATCCCTCACGAGAGATACTATAGGAAATATACTCTCCGACCTTAATCTCAGTTTGCAACTTTCCATCAGGAGAGAACAGTTCAAACTCCTTATGAGCTTGTACTGTCAATGCCCATAAAATGCATACAAATAGTGATATCTTTTTCATACCTGTCAGTTCACATTAAATATTCATAAGCCTGCGTCAGGAAAACATTGCTGCTACACCCCTGCTGTAAGAGATTCACCATTCTTCAAATTTATACAAGCCGAGGACACATGGTTATCATTCAACTTTTTAACCGTAGTTTTATATACTTTACCACCTGCATTGATGCTTTGGCAGTTTCCAATGAATGAAGCATTCCAGACAATGTCTCTTCCTGTATTATTCTCAAATACTGTAATTTTATTTCCTATATGTTTAACAGTAATATACCCATTAAAAACCGGAACATTTTTCACTTCGACTTCCACTCCATTGTCCGTCAGATGAGAACATGTGGTAATCGTGTTGTTAGAAGAAGAAGGATTGATACCCATCAAACCACCTATACACCCTTCAATCACTCCATACGAAACTTCAGGATATTCACAACGATTCACCGACGGTAAAGTTACTAAATATTTATATGCTTCTTCATCATACCCAAAACGGTAAAGCATTTCCGGAAAATGGGACAAGTTTTCCACATTCCACTCTTTTGACAATATATCATTTATTGAAGCCTTTAAGCGAAAATCATCTTTTATTGCATTAAACCACAATAAGACAGGAACTCCCTCTCCACGATGAAAAGTTTTATCCTCGGTCCAGAATGTCTGGTAATACTGATGTTCCTCATCCCACCATTTATCTTCTATAATATTCTGGTAAGCATCAGCCTTTTTCAAATCATTCCGCGCCGTCACACTATCACCGCATATTGCTGCCATTTGCGCATGAGCCTTATAACCTGCATACATTGAAGCCAGCAAGTCAACCCCCAATATCAATCCACGGAAATTTTCAACATAGGAAGCCAGTCCCCTGCAAGTATGGAAATTATTGTTCAAATCAAAATTATCAGGTTGGTGCATATACCGAGGCCTGTCCATGATATTTTCAGGTTCCAGCCTCCAGTGCTTTACATACTCATTCAAAGATTTATCATAGAAATTGACAAAACAGGAATCCGTCAGATAATCCTTGTCACCAGTCCATTCATACATTTTCCAACAAGCCTGAATCACATCAAAATTAGCATTCAAATTATACCAAAATTCCTTATCATTGGCATAATCAGCAGGAGCCGGCTTGTCATAACGGTTAATTTCCCAATACGTACACCAATCCTTACTCTCACTGATATTTTTCGCAAACTTTCCAAACATATTCTTATTATGTTCTGCCAGCCCCAAGATTTGTGCACCGACTGACTGATGAGATACATCACGCATACAAAAAGCTTCACGCTGAGGCAAAGCTGCTTCATACCAATAACCAACAGGGTCACTCCCGTCATGTACATAGGATAGTGCCATCTTTTTTGCCCAATTATATGCATTCTCTAAATTTTTATCCGTTGAAGCAAAAACAGAAGTCTGCTCTAACGGCAATTTTTCAATAGATTTTTTTGTTGAAGAACCAACACAAGCAGAAAGCAGCAAAGCCGAGGTTCCAATCAAAAACATATTCTTCATACCACTATTTCAAATTAACTGTTACAAACCCATCTTTATTCACACTATATACTTTTTTCTTTGTCGCACCCTCCGAAACCATAACCTGCAATTTTCCTGAAGATAAACGTTTCACTTCTATATCAAAGTCTGCCCCAAAAGCACGCACATGATGCAATGCCATCTGATTCCATTTTTGCGGGAGACGAGGAGTTAAAGTAAAGGATTTAAATCCGATCGGACGAATGCCAAACAAACCCTCGGTGATAATACGGCCATACAAACCACTCTCTGCCGAAAGATGCCGCTGTTCACCTTCTGGCCATGCCTCAATAGCATAAGGAACATGTTCACCTAATAACCGGGTTTTAGAGTAACGCTGTAAATATTCCGTGGCTTTTTCTGTTTCGCCAGCCGCATATACCCCCCGCAGCGCATAAAGCGTGGAACGATCCCAAAAAGTCTCGCTTCCTGCTTGTGTAAGCAATCCGTTTTCTGTCCACAACCGTGGTGAGAACAATGCTTGAATAGTACCCTCTTTTCGTTCATCGATACCCACTGTCAGAGGAATACAAATCCAGGAACGAAGCACATCATTTCCTTTATAATAGGCATAAGTAGAATAACCTTCTACTGTACTTCCAAAATATGTTTCAATATTCTTACGTAATGTAGAAGCTTGCTTTCTATAAGTATTTGCCACATTATTTCCCTTTCCTAATTCCTTAGCCAAATATGCAGCCGAAATCAAGGCATCATAATAAAGGGAAGAGGTACAAAGATTGGCATCTCCTGAAGGGAAACGATTTTCCAGCTCATCCGTATCCGAAGCTACCACTCCTCCTTCATTCAATTTCCTGTGACAATATTCCAGACACCAGGAAATAAGCGGCCACAGTTCTGCGGCTTCTTCACGGCTTGCACGAGTCAAAGCGTAACGAGAAGCTCCATAAGCAATCATGGCAGCATCTCCACGATCGCCTACTCCAGCCCAGATATCCAGTCCCTCAGCTACAATTGAACTCGGAATAGGCTTCCATTCATCATTTATAAAACGAGCAAAATGCTTGAAACTATTTAAAGCTGAAACATTTCCGTATTCATAGCCTGTATAAGGGAAATAAGGATTGATATATTCAGCCTGGTCGTTAGCCCAAATGGCTGCATAATACGACTCTCCTCCCGGACCATGCATAGGTCCTCCCTGAGTTTCATAGATACTTTCGCAAGCGCGTATCTTTGAAAATGCAAACATCTGGTTTATCACAGGGTCTGGGGTTTCCAGTACCAGATTATCCATCCAGGAAGCTACTAACGATTCTCTTTTTACCTTCTCTGCACAGGCATCGAGCACAAGGCTGCTGGCTTCTGAATCATGCGCAGAAATGGATGCTGAAAAACGCAAAGTGTCCCCAGGCTGTAAAGTAAAATATCCATTCTGAAGCAGTTTTCCTTCAATAAAATAAGTTCCCTTTACTCCTTTAGACGGATCGGTCTGAGCCATGAAACCATCTTTCGGAATTTCCACTGCCAGTGAATTCTTTCCTTTATTTATCACCTGATACAACTCTACCAAAGCAGGAAGTTCTGTAGACGGAAAATATTCACGAATAATCTCCCATTCTCCATAATACCCTTGGTTTACTACACTCTTTACCTGCAATTTACCTTTTATGCCAAGTTCTTTTACCTTTTCTCCACGTTGCAAACTACGTCCGTTCACTGTAATTCCTGCAAGTGGATTCCAATCATAGCGACGCATCAGGCTGGCATGGGTATTATTAGGAATGGTTCGCAGACGCGGCCATACCATACTCTTGTTCAAGCGAAAAGCTCCCTCACCGTCAACTCCATAACGGAGAACCACAGAAACAGCCTTTCCACTCATCTCTATATGATCCTCATGCGGAATATTTTCGTTCACCGACCAGATAATCTGATTATCTGGAGCTATGTGCCAACGACTTGTCTCCACTGCATTTACTCCTAATGCAGTGAATCCAATTCCACCAATCAAAATTGTTCTAAGTAAATTCATCAATTACAGATTTAAAAATTAAGTATGTACAAACATCAGAAATCTGTTCCTAAATTAAGTTTTATTTTTCATTCAGGAACAGATTTCCTCTACTATTCTTATAAGTCAGAATATCCCGGATTCTGCTCTAATGCACTATTCTTACGACGTTCATAATTCGGAATAGGAGCCAAATAGTGATTAGGAGAAATAAACTTACGAGGATTACCTACATTCGATATAGTATATGTTTTAGTTCCATCGGCTTTTTTAGTAATCTTAATGCCATGGAATTGTCCCACTTGCGTATCTTCCGCAATTTTCCAACGGCGTACATCAAAATAACGATGTTCCTCAAAGGCCAGTTCCACCTTGCGTTCCTGCTGAATTTTCTTCAACAAAGCATCTCCACTTTCTGTTACATCCGGCAACATGTTTGTAGGATCTTCAGCCATGTTACGGGCTCTTTCCCGGACAAAGTTTACATACTGACGAGCTGTAACCTCATCCCCGCAGAAATATTTCGCTTCCGCATAGTTCAAATAAATTTCAGCCAAGCGACAATAAATCCAAGGATGATATGCTTTTTCGGACCACAAGTTAATAAGAGCCTCATCCATAAATTTACGGATGGTGTAATGAGTTTCAGAATAATTCCAGTTATCTGTTCCATACTCACTATCCTTTCCACCTGTTGTACCATCTTCATTGACATAGAACTCAGCTTCTCCATCACGGAATGACTGTCCATCGCATACGATAGAAGCATAGAAACGCGGATCACGATCTTCCCAAGGATTAGCAGTTGTAGTAGTCTTATCATCATACCACTGTGTATCAGGCATTACTCCACCTCTCTTTTCATAACTGTCAACCATTTCCTGAGTTACACAAGTAGCAGAATACCCATGCCAGCCATTCGGACTATTTTCAGCATCAAAGTAATGTCCATATTCTTGATTATAAAGACGCTGGAAAATAATCTCAGAACTTTCAGGATTTAAGAATAACCCTTGATAATCCGGATCCAGATTATTAACTCCCAAGCCTCCACAAAGTTCGATGACTTCTTCTGCAGCATCGGCAGCTTCTTCGTAAGTTCTTACTCCCCACCATGGACTGGCAGCATAAAGTAGCATACGACTCTTCATGGCCAAAGCAGCCACTTTTGTCACACGACCAAAATCTGCATCGCTCGCATATTCTTTTGGAAGATAATTAGCAGCGCGGTCAAACCAAGTAACAATAGAATCCACACATTCTTCATAGCTCGCACGCTTGACATTCAAAGCCTCAGCCGTGTCATCCAATTGATAAGATTTTGTTATCATCGGTACTCCTCCATAACGGTTTACCAGTTCCATATAGTAAAGCGCACGGAAGAAGGTTGTTTCTCCAATCAAGTAGTTCTGCTCCGGCTGGTCTACCTTGTTCACATACTCCATGTGCTCAAAGAAGATATTACAGTTCTTGATATTCTCATAATAGGCTTCCCAAATATCAAGGTTACCCAACTGGTCAGGAGTGACCGATCCTTCCAGTACTTGATAAGAATTGTTCCAGTTGAAGTTATTGATTGACTCATCACACGAATACCGTAAAGCTGTATGATCCCATCCAGTTTGCGGAAGGTTATAATTCCGGTGTACGTATGATTTCAGCAGACTTACATCTGAGAACACATCTTCTTCAGTGTAAGTATCCAATGGATCCACATCCAGAATATCGCATGCCGCCATAGAAGCCAGCAATGTTCCGAAGCATATTGTTTTTATAAATGTTGTCTTCATATTCTTAGTTTTCTTAAAAGGTTAGAAAGTCACATTGATGCCAAATGAGTAAGTTCTTGCCAACGGATAAGCCTGACCAAGACCTGTTGCATCCGATTCCGGATCTTGCAGTTTAATCTTATCGAAAGTCAACAAGTTTGTTCCTGACAATGAGAAACGTACATTCTGCAATTTCATTTTTTCTACCCACTTCTGCGGTAAGGTATAGGCAATTTCTACATTCTTCAAGCGAATGAATGAAGCATCATACAACCAAAAATCACTCCAAGGTGTATTAATCACATCGTCTTTATCAAAAGCACGAGGATATTTAGAATTAGGAGTTTCCTCTTCCGAAATCCAGCGATTATAATACAAGTCTTTATCCTGGTTGTAAGAATAAGGAACAATCATCTGTGAAGCTCTGCCTTGTCCGGTCCACATCATGCTTACTTCCAGACCTTTCCATTCAATACCATAATTGATACCATACACAATTTCAGGTACATTTCCCGTTTCGCTGCGAACCTTGTCATTTTCACTGATTACTCCATTATTGTCCACATCTACATATTTGATATCACCCGGCTGTGCTCCCGGCATGTGCACACTGCTGTTTACTTCATCCCAATTCTGATAAATTCCATCAGTCTTATACATCAACCATGTATTAAGCGGTCCCCCGGTTTGTCTTTGCCATTCAGGAATATTAGCCGCTTCATCAAAGAACTTAATCTTGTTACGGGCAAAAGTAAAGTTACCTCCAATGTAATAATTTACTTCTCCGATTTTATTACGATGATTCAGCATAATTTCAATACCCTGATTATTTACTTCTCCCAGATTTTCATCAGGCAATGTATTTCCCAATCCTGTGTATGAAGGTATAGAAGCCTGTCTTGCAGTCAGAATATCTTTACGGTTCTGGAAGAAATATTCCACAGTAAATCCTAACATACCATTCCAGAAATTACCATCAACAGCCACATTCTTAGAATCAACTTTTTCCCAGGTTACATTAGGATTAGCAAGTACGCCCGGATAAATTGCCTTACCAATGGAAGGAGTTTTTCCAAGAATAGCTCCATTTTCCATCACATACGGATTAATATATTGGAATGGATCAATCCGGTCATTACCTAATTTACCCCATGAAGCACGTAACTTCAAGTCATTAATAAACGGAGCTTTTTCTTTAATGAAACGTTCCTCACTCAAACGCCACCCAACAGACAATCCTGGGAAAGTACCCCAACGATGGCCGGGTGCAAAATTCATAGAACCATCACGACGAATAGAGAATTCAAACATATAACGGTCTTTCAGGGTGTAATTCAAACGCCCGAAGAAATTCTGTCTGACAGAAACATAACCGCTGCCAGAGTTTGTCTTTTCCTTATCACCGCCAAAACTTAAGTAATCCAGTTTACTGTTCAGGAAGTAATTTCGAAATGCTTCAAATACCTCTCCGTCATATTTATTCTGTTCATAAGCTACAAAGGCACTGATATGATGGTCACCAAAAGTGCGATCATAATTCAGTTTCAAGTGCAGCGTACGCGAAAGGCTGTTTTCATGTGATTGTGTCAACTTGATAGTACCTCCTTTCGGATTGGTTGTCTGCTTGATATAATCCTGAGTAGTAGGATCATAATGATAAGTATCCCATACGTCTATTAAATATTTCTCATTACGGAAATGGAAATTAAAGGCACCATATCCAGACAAAGACAAGCCTTCAGTAATCCAAGGCAGTTTCAAATCAAAAGTAAACTTAGAATTCACAAAATAATCATCTACCTTATCATAACCCGTATCTTTTCCTGAAACCAATAAAGCAGGGTTATTACCCTGATTAATACCTGGACCCGGTAAACCGTTCGGATAATAATCGTACAAGTAAGGATAAGCATTGGTAGTTTCCCAGAAAATCTTATAGGAATCAAAAATACCCATATTACGACGCTCCTTACGTCCATCCAAATCAACTCCAATCTTCAAGTTCTTACTTACCTGTGCATCAATATTTGAACGTACCTGGAAAGTGTTATAATTAAATTCTGTATTCTCATACATCGGCTCTTGATAAGAATAATCGCCTGAAACGTAATATCTTACCTTGTCAGTTCCGCCATTAATGGAAAGAGAATGACGGGTTTGAGGAGCTACATCACGGAATACAGCATCCATCCAATCTGTATCTGCATACTGAAGTCGGTCAATGGTTCCATCCAAATAACCTTCCTTTATGTTTTCATAAAGTGGAGCCTCTCCCTTATATTTACGGATTTCATCCGAATAAGTCATGTATTCATAGGCATTCATCAAATCTGGAACACGAGTATTCTGTGTAAGTGACACAGAACCATTATAGTTCACCATAGGTTTATCGTTTCCGGACGAGCCACGTTTTGTCGTAACCAGAATAACACCGTTAGCAGCCTGAGAACCATAAATAGCAGCAGAAGCATCTTTCAAGACATTGATTGACTCAATATCATTCGGATTCATACGCTCCAGATTACTAAGACCATTGTTAGGATCGGCCACACCGTCAATTACTACTAACGGATTAGTATCGCCCAAAGTACCCATACCACGGATATAAATCTTTGAAGCATCATTACCCGGTTCTCCCGAACGGTTTGTGGCAACAACTCCTGGAATTTTACCTGCAAAGGTATTGGTTATATTAGCATTACCGGTTGTCTTCAGATCACTCCCTTTAACAGTTGCTACAGCACCGGTCACTGTGGCTTTTTTCTGCACGCCATAACCTACGACAACAACTTCCTCCAATACCTCCGTATCTTCACCCAACTGTATTGTCTGAGGTCGTGCTGTAGCCGATACCTCCACTGACTGATAACCAATATAAGAAATCTCCAGTACAGATCCAACCGGTGCCTGCAAAATGTAATTTCCGTCTAGATCTGTAATGACCCCGTTAGTAGTTCCTTTCACTACGACATTTGCTCCGATAATCGGTTCTCCTGTCTTCTTATCCACAACAGTACCTTTCAGCGTTACATTCTGTTGAGTAACAGCCAAGGCAGCCGCATCATTCGTACCGGGGACTGCCAAACCCGGCAGAACTCCCCATGCCAGCATACCTGCCATCAGAATATGCTTGCATCTTGAAGTTGATTGAAATGTTTTCATTAGATCAGGATTAAAAAATAGGTTAATAAAAGTTTATTTGATAATTGCTACATAACCACCGCCATCATACATGTTGATAGTAATAGTATCACCTTGTTTTACTTGTTTTTTGCGACAGGCAAAATCTTGTGCCTGAAGATCTACATTCACTCCATCCTCCCAACAGGTCAGTGTCTTGTTTCCTTTAATAAAGTCAAGAGTTATATCAAATTTCTGTCCTTTCTTTCCAGCCATGCCACCGATAAACCAAGTATCACCTGAACGACGTGCCACCACAATATATTCGCCGACAGATGCCTTCAATACACGTGTTTCATCCCACACTACAGGAACCTGACTTAAGAAATCCATACATTTTTCCTCACGATAATAATTGGATGGAGAATCGGCCAACATTTGAAGCGGACTTTCATACACTACATACATACCCAACTGATGACAACGAGTTCCCACAGAAGCAGGTAAATTGAACCACACTTTATGGTCTTTTTCATGGAAATTGATCATTGCTCCCGGTGTATAATCCATCGGACCAGCAACCATACGAGTAAAAGGTAACGTTACATTATGTTCTGGAGTAACAAAGCTTCCCCATTTGTGATTTTCCAACCCTGCAACACCTTCAGAACTTAACACATTCGGGAATGTTCTTAACCAGCCTGTCGGCTTATAAGCTCCGTGAAAATCAACCAGCATCTTATGTTCTGCAGCCTTACGTGCTACTGTATAATAAAAATCTACCATGGCCTGATCATCACGGTTCATAAAGTCCATTTTGATTCCTTTAATTCCCCATTTACTGAACAAATCGAATGCCTCATCCAATTTTTCACGGAATGGAGCCCATGACACCCATAATATTAAATCTACATTTTTCTTCTTACCGTATGCCACCAGTTCCTCCATATTGATTTCAGGAACAGTCTTCGTTACATCCCAAGCTTCTGACCAACCATCATCAAGTACTACATACTCGATACCGTATTTGGAAGCAAAATCAATATAATATTTGTATGTATCATTATTTACGCCACATTTAAAATCCACTCCTGTCAGAATCAATGCATTATACCAGTCCCAAGCAATCTTTCCAGGTTTAACCCAAGAAAAGTCTCCCTGTGACTCAGGAGCCAGTTTATAGATCAACTGATTCGTTACAAGATTAGCATCGTTTTCAGCTACAATCATGGCACGCCATGGATAATTGCGAGTACCACTTACCTTTGCTATATAGTCAGCTCGTTTAGTAGGGAAAATCTGCCGGTCGTCTGTTTTCTCCTCTTCCAATGAATAAGCAGCAAATTTACCAGCCAATTCATATTTCCCTTGCTTCTTTAAAAACATACCCGGATAACTTTCCAAATCGGATTCACTGATAAAGATGCGTGCCTGATCATCCACCTTAATCAATATTGGAGTACTACAAAAGTGGTCAGTTCCTATTTCCGACAGTTTCATCGGTTTAAATAAAGGTTGCTGAGCCGATAACATGGTTCTTTCTTCTGGAAAGAGCGTATTATAATCTTCCGGGAAACAATAATCAACTTCTTCACTGATTACTTTTAATGAATCGGCAAAATCTGTATGGAAACGATAAGCTAATCCGTCATCGTATACACGAAAATACAATTTATATTGGTCTGCACTCAATACCATTTCGTTGTAATGATCTCTAATCTTATCACTCTTTTGACGAACAACAGGCTTTAAGATCTGATCTTCTGTACGATGTTGGACATCTGTCACTTTCATATTACGCCCAATCACTACCCCATTATCAAAAGTCATAGACAAAGGAGAAGGATTCAAAATCGTTTTACCATTAAAAGTTACAGAATACGTGGTATTTTCTCCTGTCTCTACATTTACAAGAATACGCTCATCCGGAGATTTTACCGTATAATTTTCCGAAAACATTACACCGCTGTACGCTAGCATCAAAAAAAATAAAGTCTTTCTCATATTAGTTTCTTTTATTTGTTAACTCTGCCAGCAAAGGTATAGTAAGAGCTCTATAAGCTTGGAATGAAATATCTAAACTACAGCCACAAATATCCATATCATGAGCTCTATTATCCAAATTTTAGACTCTATTGTCCAAACAAATAGTCTAATAAACTAATAATCAAAAGGATAAAGTCAAAATAGAATTTTCGTACAAAAGCAATATAAATACATACTTTTTGCCATATTCATAGACTGAATAAGAACAACAACCGATAAAACAAGAAAAGCAGAACCTTTGAAAAATTTCAAAGGTTCTGCTTTTCTTAATCTGACTGGTATTAGTTATGACAGACTCTGCAACATACGTTTCAATACGACAGTAGCTGAAATTTCACGATTGGCGGCTTCCGGAATAACCAATGAAGTTGGCGCCTCTATTACATCATCAGTGACAATCATATTCCGACGAACCGGCAGACAGTGCATAAAGAAAGCATTGTTTGTAACAGCCATATGTGCAGTATCTACTGTCCAGCTCATATCCTTACTCAACACTTTTCCATAATCAGCAGGATTCGTCACACCCGGACAAGCCCAGTTCTTGGCATAAATAAAATCGGCTCCTTCGAAAGCCTTCATCTGGTCATATTCTACTGTAGCACCACGTACAAATTTCGGGTCAAGTTCATAACCTTTCGGATGAGTGATAACAAAATCCACATCGGCTTCATTCATAAAATCAGCGAATGAGTTCGGAACAGCCTGAGGCAGTGCACGTGGATGAGGAGCCCATGTCAGAACTACTTTCGGACGTTCTTTCTTCTTGTATTCCTCAATAGTAATCAAATCGGCAAAAGCTTGTAATGGATGGCCGGTAGCAGCCTCCATCGAAAATACTGGCTTACCGGAATATTGGATAAACTGGTTCAGAATCTTTTCGGTATAATCGTCTTCACGACTCTCAAAACGGGCAAAAGAACGGACACCTATAATATCACAATAAGAAGCCATCACTGGAATGGCTTCCAACAGATGCTCACTCTTATCACCGTCCATAATTACACCACGCTCGGTTTCCAACTTCCAGGCACCCTGATTCACATCCAATACAATAACATCCATACCCAAGTTACGGGCTGCTTTCTGTGTACTTAAACGAGTACGCAAGCTATTATTGAAGAAAATCAGCAAGCAGGTCTTATGCTTACCGAGAGCTTCATATTTATAACGGTCTTGTTTAATCTCAAAAGCTTCGGCTAAAGCTACCTTCAAATCGCCTAAGTCGAATACATTGGTATAAGTTTTCATACGATTTATGTATATTAATTTGTTTTAATGCGCAAATATAACATAAAAATACAAGACTGCAGGAGAAATGTAATGATTTATTGCATAAATTTACCATTTACGGACGAATCTGTCCATTCCCTTCTATCAACCATTTGTAGGTAGTGATTTCCTGAAGCCCCATTGGACCACGGGCATGAAGTTTCTGAGTACTGATACCGATTTCAGCTCCCAAACCGAACTGAGCACCGTCTGTAAACGAAGTGGGTGCATTAGTATAAACACAAGCTGCATCTACCGCACGACAGAAATAAGCCGCAGCATTCTCATCCTCCGTTACAATACATTCACTATGCTTTGAGCTATACATATAAATATGTGTTATGGCCTCTTCCAGATTCTCAACCGTCTTGACAGCCATCTTATAATCCAGAAATTCTGTACCGAAACTCTCGGCGGTAGCCGGTTGCAACAATTCAAACGGATAATTCCCTTCCAAAACCTGATAAGCCGCCTTATCAGCATAAAGTATCACTTTACTGACAGCCAATGGTGCGCAAAGCTCAGCTAAATCTGACAATCGGGACGCATGGACCAATAGACAGTCAAGAGCGTTACAAACACTTACCCGACGAGTCTTGGCATTGTTCACGATAGCCTTTCCTTTTTCCAAATCACCGGAAGCATCAAAATAAGTATGACAAATGCCAGCCCCCGTCTCAATAACCGGAATGGTAGCTTCTTTCCGTACATAATTGATTAGTCCACCGCTTCCACGAGGAATAATCAAATCAACATATCCTTCGGCATGAAGTAGAGCGGCTGTTGCTTCACGCTCTGCCGGCAACAGTTCTACTACATGACGATCCATACCGAAACGGTCGAGCACATCGTGAATTATCCGTACAATAGCACGATTAGAAGAATCAGCATCGCTTCCCCCCTTCAAAATACAAGCGCTACCGCTCTTCAGGCAAAGCGAGAAGACATCAAAACTTACATTCGGACGTGCCTCATAAATAATACCGATAACTCCGAACGGAACACTGATTTTCCGAAGATGCAGTCCGTTAGGCCGTACCCGGTCATCAAGTATCCTTCCCAACGGAGAAGGTAAAGAAGCTACGTTCCGCATATCCTGCGCAATACCTGCCAAACGTTCAGAAGTCAGTTTCAAACGGTCATACTTCGGATTTGAGGGATCCATCCGCTCCAGATCAACCTGATTGGCCTTCAAAATCTCATCGGTACGAATCAGAGCCTCATCTGCTACAGCCAGTAAGATGTTATTCACCGTCTGCTCATCTGTCAAAGCCAACTTACGTGAAGCAAGCCGTACAGCCTGAAAAGTTTCATTCAGATTCATTTTCTTGCATTTTAGATTATACTTTTACGCAAAAGTAGAAAAATCAGTGATATTTCACACGGGAACAAATGTAAAATAATGAAATTTGTTGGGAAGGACAACTGAAGTTGTAGAAATTTCGTCATACAACTAACAAATTATCCGAAAAATTTGTTATCTTTGAAATAACAAACCGAGAGATAGTCAACCCGATTTATTCACCTATAACATCACAGACTATGGAAGCAAATGTATTCGAATCATTAGTAGAAGTTTTCCGAGGAAATCTTTGGGAAGCCGAATTAATCAAAGGCCTGTTGGAATCAGCTGGAGTGGAATCCATGATTAAGGACGAAACACTGTCGGCAGTCACTTCTCCTTATGCTAACATGGGAGGCAATGTCCTTGTTCTGGTGAATAAGGAGGAGGAAGTTTATGCCAAAGAAGTAGTAGCAAGAAGAAGTGTATGAAAACCAGAATTCCCGTAGCTGTAGCAGCCTGCCTGCTTTCATTATCTACCCTTACCGCTCAGGAGTTAAAGAATACCACATGGTCGTCTTACGGAGTTTCGTTTCAGGCTCCATCAAATCTTATCGTAGAAGACGATTCGGAAGAAGGATACATCGTCAGTAACGATACTTATTATATCACGGTTCAGTTATTGGACGGTGAAGGCTTCAAACGGGACGAACTGAGTGATGAACTGAAAAACATCGCTACAGATGATCAAGTCAGCGACCAGTCTGCTGTCCAATCGTTCGAAACCCAGCAATTCTACGGAGCCCGACTTGAAGGGAATTGTGAAGGAGAAGCTTGTCTATACAGTTACCTACTGTCTAAAGATAACAGTTGCGGGTTCTATGTTTCCATCCTTTACAAACAGAAAGGGGATACTGTCCCAGAAAGAATTCTGAAAAGCTTCAAACTGGAAGACTGATTATACCGGTCTATCCACCCCAACCGTTGCAACAGTCGTAATATATTCTCTGTTGTAACGGTTTTTCTTTTATCAGTACAATCAACATCCGATGAATACAACGGAATTCAGGACAAGAGATTTCAAAGATTCTTTAAAATACAGACAATAATTCGTACATTCATTTAAATATTCGTATCTTCGGACAATTTTAAACCTAATACACATGGCAAATTATTCACACTTCTTTAAAAAAGCTCTCGGGAAAGGTCTACTGCTCCTATTAGGAACAGTCATTCTAATAAGTCTGACTTCCCAATCCATCTGTTCCGATAATAATCAACCGGGTGACGAACCGGACTTCGAATACAGCTGCATAGATGTTCCATCAAGCATGGATTTCTGTGGAACAACCATCGATCTCACCCGCTTCGACCGCCGGGAACGCATGGACAGAGAACTATTGGCATTTCGCTATATGCACAGCACTTCACTTCAGATTATCAAGAGGGCCAACCGTTATTTTCCCATCATCGAACCTATCCTACAAGCTAACGGAGTACCTGATGACTTCAAATATCTGATGGCTATCGAAAGTAATGTAAACCCATTGGCGCAGTCCGTAGCAGGAGCAGCAGGACTCTGGCAACTGATGCCTGGAACAGCTCGTGATTTCGGCCTGGAAGTAGGCAACCATGTAGATGAACGTTACCACGTAGAGAAATCTACTCAAGCAGCCTGTAAATACCTGAAACAGGCCTATAACCGCTTCCACAATTGGGAAACTGTAGCAGCTTCCTACAATGCCGGACAAGGCCGAATCTCTCAACAATTAGAAAAACAATACGCCGATAATGCTCTTGACCTGCAATTGGTAGAGGAAACAGCCCGATATACTTATCGTATCCTGGCAGCCAAGCTGCTACTTACAGCTCCTCAAAAATTCGGATTTTACCTGAAAGCATCCGATCTTTATCCACCGATTCCATACCGTACAATTACAGTAAGCGAAACCATCAATGACCTGCCTCGATTTGCCAAAAGTCAAGACTTCAACTATGCCCTATTACGCAATTTGAACCCTTGGATACGCTCTGCTTCACTGCCTTGCCACGGCAGCAAGAAATATACCCTAAAAATACCCGATAAGGAAGGAATGGTTTATAACCCCAGAATCATCATACCACATGACCCCAATTGGGTAGCCAAATGAACAGACAATAATCATTTATTTCAATAAACCTCTATTTTTCATCGACTATGAAAAAACTATTACTCGCAGGGTTGCTTGGAGTAGCATTGTCTCCAGGCTATGCGCAGACCTTCAAGGAATGGCAAGACCCGGAAATCAATGCCGTAAACCGTGCACCGATGCACACTAATTTCTTTGCATACGAAAATGCAGAAGCTGCCAATAAGGCTGTCAAGGAAAAATCACAGAACTTCATGAGCCTGAACGGTGCCTGGAAATTCTTTTGGGTAAAAGACGCCGATGCACGTCCGACCGATTTCTGGAAAACCGGCTTCAATGACAAAGGTTGGGACAACTTGCAAGTACCGGCTGTGTGGGAACTGAACGGTTATGGTGACCCTATTTACGTAAATGTAGGATATGCCTGGAGAAACCAATACAAGAACAATCCTCCATTTGTCCCTACTGCAGACAATCATGTAGGCTCTTATCGCCGGGAAATCATGATTCCTGCCGAATGGAAAGGAAAAGACATCATCGCACATTTCGGAGCAGTAAGTTCAAACATGTACCTGTGGGTGAACGGCAAATTCGTAGGCTATAGCGAAGACAGCAAACTGGAAGCAGAGTTTGACCTGACTCCTTACTTGAAGCCAGGCCAGCAGAATCTCATTGCTTTCCAAGTGTTCCGCTGGTGCGACGGCAGTTATCTGGAGGACCAGGACTTCTTCCGCTATACCGGTGTAGCCCGCGACTGTTATCTTTATACCCGCAACAAGACCCGTATAGACGACATTCGCATCACCCCGGATCTGGACGAACAGTATAAGAACGGCTCATTGGACATCGAACTGAACCTGAAAGGAAAAAGTACAGTAGCCTTGGAACTGCGTGATGCCCGTAATCAGTCTGTAGCTTCTGCCGAAGTACAAGGAAATGGTAAAGTCAGCACATCACTCGAAGTAGAGAATCCACAAAAATGGACAGCCGAGACTCCTTATCTCTATACCTTATATGCTACCCTGAAACAAGGCGGGAAAGCCACAGAAGTAATTCCTGTCAAGGTAGGTTTCCGTAAAATTGAACTGAAGAATGCACAGATTCTGGTAAACGGCCAGCCGGTTCTCTTCAAAGGCGCCGACCGTCACGAAATGGATCCAGACGGCGGTTATGTAGTTTCACGTGAACGTATGCTACAGGATATACAAATCATGAAACAATTCAATCTGAATGCCGTACGTACCTGTCACTATCCGGATGCCAACTACTGGTACGACTTATGTGACCAATACGGAATCTATGTAGTAGCCGAAGCCAATGTTGAATCCCACGGAATGGGCTATCAAGAAGAAACTCTGGCAAAGAACCCGTCTTACAAGAAAGCTCACCTGGAACGTAACCAACGGAACGTACAACGCGGTTTCAACCATCCAAGTATCATCTTCTGGTCATTGGGTAACGAAGCAGGCTATGGTCCGAACTTTGAAGCAGCTTATGACTGGATTAAAGCCGAAGACCCAAGCCGTGCCGTACAATATGAACAGGCCGGACAGACAGGGAAAACAGATATTTTCTGTCCGATGTACTATAATTACAAGGACTGTATCAAATATTGCGAAGACGACAGCAAACAAATGCCGCTCATCCAATGTGAATATGCTCACGCCATGGGTAATTCTGAAGGTGGATTCAAAGAATATTGGGACATCATCCGCAAATATCCGAAGTATCAGGGAGGCTTTATTTGGGATTTCGTAGACCAGTCCTGCCGTTGGACAGGTAAAAACGGTAAAATGATTTATGCCTACGGAGGTGACTTCAACCGCTTTGATGCAAGCGACAACAATTTCTGCGACAATGGCCTTATCAGTCCGGACCGTGTTCCGAATCCGCACATGTATGAAGTAGGCTATTTCTATCAGAATATCTGGACAACAGCCAAAGACCTGTCTAAAGGTGAAATCAATGTATACAATGAAAACTTCTTCCGCGACTTGTCGGCATACGCACTGGAATGGGAGTTGTTGAAAAACGGAAAAATAACCCGTAGCGGACGGATAGAAGACATAAAGGTAGCTCCACAACAAACAGCTACCATCCAGCTGGATTTGGGAAAAACTTGTCAATGTGCAGAATGGCTACTGAATGTAAGATTCATCCAGAAAAACCGCGAAGGCGTTATTCCTGCCGGACATATAGTAGCCAAGAATCAGCTGGTCATCAATCCGTATAAAGCCAAAAATATGGATTTGGCGAACCAGGTTGAAAGCAATCAGATCATTATGACTCCAACAGTCAACGATGAAAACTATAACTACCTGGTTGTTTCTGGCAAAGACTTCACGGTAGAATTCAATAAACAGACAGGCTTTATTAGCCGATACAATGTAAACGGGCTGAACATGATCAAGGAAGGGGAAGCACTGACTCCGAACTTCTGGCGTGCACCGACAGACAACGATTTCGGTGCCGGTCTGCAAAGAAGATATGCAGTCTGGAAGAATCCGGAAATGAAACTGGCTTCTTTCAAACACGAAGAAAATAACCAGCAACAGGTAATATCGGCTACTTATGACATGCCTTCCGTATCTGCCCAATTGAATCTGACTTATGTCATCAACAACGCAGGAGCAGTAAAGATTACTCAAAAACTTACAGCCAGCAAAGATGCCAAAGTATCCAACATGTTCCGCTTCGGCATGCAACTGGTAATGCCGAAATCATTCGAGAACATCAGCTACTACGGACGAGGACCGATAGAAAACTACAGTGACCGTAACCACTGTACAGATTTAGGAATCTACAATCAGTCTGTCAGCGAACAGTTCTATCCGTACATCCGCCCTCAGGAAAACGGAAACAAGACAGATATCCGCTGGTGGAAACAGACTAATGCCGCCGGTAAAGGCCTGATGTTCGTTGCCGATGCACCATTCTCTGCTTCTGCACTCCACTACACCATTGCTTCCTTAGACGATGGCGATGAAAAGAGACAGAGTCATTCCAACGAGGTGGAAGAAGCTGACCTGACCAATGTGTTGATCGATAAGGCACAGATGGGATTGGGTTGTGTCAATAGTTGGGGAAATATTCCCGAAGAAGAATATTTATTGCCTTATGGTGATTATGAATTTACTTTCATTATGTCTCCTATCAGCAATAGTATAGCCATAGAATAACCACAAGGTTTCTATCTATTCAGAGAGGGATTTCTTCTGCAATTTACAGAGGAAATCCCTTTTTACATTAAGCATATTCTACACAAAGTTGCGTGAAGATTTCCGAAGATGAAAACAGGTTTTATTATTAATGTCACACTAGCTTTCCGATATACAGAATTGTTTTCAACTCGCATACCACTTACATGATACGTATACACACGGATGCTTCTCCGTTTTAATTCGGTGGAAATTTTTGCTCCACCTTTTATCTCCACCTTTTGCTCCACCTCGAACGGTAATATTTTGCCGTTTTTTGCGTGCTTGGGGAAAAACAAAAAATCCCGATTCCGCTTGGAAATCAGGATTTTACCGTCTTTTGCTTTTCTTCAAAGTGGTGCCACCAGGAATCGAATATTTTAATTCAAAATCCTAAATTACAGCACTTTAATATCTTTGGAAAAATCCCCGAACCACTGAATCAGCCATATGCCAAATTCACCAATTTTCGATAGACTCTCGTTAATCATCCTTTGACTTTACAAAGGTAAGTGTTCGGTTCTATTCCTCCAAATATTTATATAGTTATTTAGAGTTGTTACAAGTTATTTGTATAAGGTTTAGCTTTTGATTATTAGTGATTTAAGAAATGTCATTCAAATGCCAAAACTTTGTTTCTTTCCAATATATCTATAATGTCCTGTTCCTTATACAGAATTTTTCCTCCTATTTTGTAATAGGGTAATTTACCATTCATTCTATATTCAATGAGTG
>URWP01000002.1 GCA_900551645.1 uncultured Bacteroides sp. | reverse complement strand
AACGGATATTCTGAAAGCTTACGTGGTATACATTCACGAGGTCGGTACAACGTTCTGGTAGAAGTTCCATGGTCGGTGACAGAGGAATTTGGCGGGCTTCTTTCAAACTGTTTTCCCAAAAGGTATCAAAATCGTCCGGATTGACAGCGTATGGTTTGATTTTTTCCGGTTCATAGGCGGCTGTGGCCATACCTTCGTACGTTCTGTCGCCTACATGAGCTATTACTTTGCAGCGGAAAAATCCTGGTTTGTCCATACTGCCGCTCAGTATCTTCTTTCCGTCTTTCAGCAAGACTTCTTCTTCCTGTTCGGTAGGGTACCATTCAGGTCCCAATTCGTAATCTATCTTTACGTCTGGAAGCAGGTTCTGTGCCTTGTATACCTGTACGGTGAAGGTACATTTTTCTTTTAACTGGTATGTCCAGTCTGTGTGGTTGGGAGAGACTACTACCCGGATTTCACTACCCCTGATTTGTGCCAGAACTGGTACTGTACAAAGAAACAGCAGCAGGCTGGTTATCCAAATAAATCTGTTTTTTTTCATGGTATATCTGTTTTTAAGATTTAATCATTATGTGCAGTGTACTCACTGCATCATAGCGAATACACTGCACATCTCTAGATTTTGTAGCTTATCAGATTTCTTCCAACAGCAAGACACGGCTTGCGTAGTCGTTCTGTTTATGATAGTCTACAATGTGTTTGTATGGAATTTCAAGTCCGTTATTCATCAGAAATTCTCCGCTGAAGGATTTGCCTTCGAAACTTAATGGTTGGTTATCTATGCGGTTCAGTTCCTTGATGCGGTATTGCTTGTCCGGGTTCAGACCGGCCATCTTGACACGGGGCAGGTGCTCGTTGACGAAATGTTCGGTTTTCCACCAGTAGAATACGGCCTTGTCTTTTTCAGGGGTAGTGTACATCAGTGAAGCCACTCCCAGACGGTCGTACGGAGAGACCAGGCGGTAAATGTCACCGAACTGGACAATTGGACGAATCTGTTTGTAGTCGGCAATAGCCTGTTTGCAGAGCGCCTTTTCTTCTTCGGTCATGTTTTTCGGCTGGATTTCCATTCCCAGTCGTCCGCTCATGGCTACATCAATGCGGTATTTCAATGGAATGGTGCGGAATGTCTGATGGTTCGGTGCGGCACTGATGTGTGAAGCCATGGCAATAGCCGGGAAGAAATAAGAAGTACCCCATTGCATATAGATACGTTGTAACGCATCTGTATTGTCGCTTACCCAAAATTCATCGAAGTAGGGCAGGCATCCCCAATTGGCACGTCCGCCTCCACTGGCACAAGCCTGGATGGTCAAGTCTGGATATTTGGCACGGATACGTTGACATACCTTCTCAAATCCCCGATGATATTCAATGTACATATGACTTTGGTTCTCTTTAGACAAATATTGAGAACCGTGGTTCATGATAGGCATATTAGCATCCCATTTGATGTAATCGATTTCCGGATATTGGGTCATTAAATCGTCTACTACTTTAAATACGAAATCCTGTACTTCCGGATTGGCTAAATCGAGTACCACTTGTGTACCTCCACGTCCCAGTACCGGTTCACGTTCCGGAGCCTTCAGAATCCAGTCCGGATGTTTTTCGTACAATTCACTGGTAGTATTTGACATTTCCGGCTCAATCCAGATACCGAATTTGATACCATGCTTTTTCGCGTCGCGGAGCAGTCCTTCGATTCCTTCGGGAAGTTTCCGTTTGTCAACTACCCAATCGCCCAAAGAAGAATTGTCCGTATTACGTGGGTATTTTTCGCCGAACCATCCGTCGTCCATTACAAACAGTTCACCGCCCATCGAAGCAATGTCACCCATCATCTGGTCCATACCGGCTTGGTTAATATCGAAATAGACTCCTTCCCAGCTGTTCAGCAGAATCTTGCGGGGAATATTTCCATGTGCCAGTTTGTAGGTACGTCCCCAGCGGTGAAAATTACGGCTGGCACCGCTCAGGCCTTCCTGGCTATATGTCAAAGCCAAGGCTGGAGTTTGGAACTTTTCACCTTTTACCAGATTGTAAGCAGAGTTTTCTTCATTAATACCGGCATAGAACTGGTGGTATTCGCTGTCGTCTGTATCGATACGTAGTTTATAGTTTCCAGTGTAGCACAATGCAGCTCCAATAACATTGCCTGTATTCTCTTGAGGTTTTCCATCCAATGAGAACATAACTTCAGCATGAGCCGTATGTGAGTTGCGACCTCCATCCTTGTTTTTGATGATTTTCATACCGGGAGTCAGTGCTTCTTGTACTAGCCGCCCTTCGTTGGCCCAGGAGCCGGATAAGGAAGACAGCCATACATTTCCACGACGGATAGGCAGATAGGCGGAAGCGAACTGGTTTAATACTACCGGTTTTTTTTCATTATGGCTGATTTCTGTCCAGGTTTCAATGACATCTACATCCTTATATGCCTTGTAGCATACGTCTACATAGAAAGGATATACTTTGTCTTTCAGTTGGATGGTGGTCAGATTGGCTTCTTGAGTCTGGTCAGTATCGACTTTAACGACTTCCATCTGCAGGCTCATGTTTCCGTCTGCATGTTTGACGGCCAGGGCTGTTTCGCTCGGGCAATTCATACCGTATACCGGATAGGCATCGAATGTAGCCCCACCGGCAACACTCAGGTTTTTCAGGTCTGCATCGGATAAGCGGTCTCCATAGTAAACGAATTTCAGTTGTTGTCCGGTTTCTGCCGATAATACCAGGGAACTTTGAGGGGTGGATATACATACCTCTTGTGCCCACAGGTTTCCTAGCATCAGCGAAAGTCCGGCTGCCAGGTAGAATCTTGTTTTGTAGTTCATGTTTCAATAAGGTATTAGGTTAATTTTGTATATAGGACAAAAGTAGTGAACCTTTTTGATAACCATTGATATTATTTTAACCGAAATGAGGCGTGTCATATCATCTAACCTGCGAACTGATAAAAAAGAATGATTTGTATAGAAATGGCTAAGATTATATTGCAAAAGGTAAATTCGCTTCGTTATCTTTGTATTTATGATTCTGATGAATAATTGACTGATTTATTATATTATGATTAACATGAAAAAGAAGTTGCTTTGTCTGGTTGGGCTATTATGCCTGTTTGGAAGTTTTTGTCCGGTAATGTCTGAAGAGGTTTTTGTACCTTTTGATAATCAGTGTATTGTATATGTGGGGAGAGTAAGCAGAACAAACCCAGAGAGTATACGTTTTACTTATCCGGGAGTAAGTATCTGTACTGAGTTTGAAGGAACTTCATTGAAAATGAAAACGAATCCGGCTAGTGGTGCCTATATGGTCGAAATAGATAATCTTCATCCTTATCGTATTCAGATAGGAAAAAATGATTCCATTATTACGTTGGCAGAGGGATTGCCTGCTGGTGTTCATCGGGTTAAACTTATGTATGCGATAGAAGGATATGAACTGAAACCGGAGTTTTATGGCTTCTATCTGGATGAAGGATGTCATCTGGTGCCGATGCCGGAACTGCCTGTCCGGCGGATTGAATTTATCGGTGATTCCATGACCTGTGGTTATGGGGTAGAATCGGAAAATCCGAAGGACCCTTTTACGTATGAAACCGAAAACCATTATTATACCTATGCTGCCGAAACAGCCCGTGCCTTGCAGGCTCAGCATCTGGTAGTGGCCCGTTCGGGAATCGGTATCTACCGGAACTATAACGGACCGCGGGAAGGGAACAAAGACTGTATGCCGGCCATGTATGAACAGACGTTGTTCATGAATCCGGATGAACATTGGGAACACAGGCTGTTTGTTCCGGATGTAGTCTGTGTCAATCTGGGTACGAATGATGTCAGTACAAAGGGATATGACAAGGTCCTGTTGCAAAATGCCTACCGTGATTTTGTAGGATATCTGCGCAAGGTTTATCCACAGGCGAAACTGGTGCTGTTGACGGGGTCCATGTTGAACGGAAAGGGACTGGCCGATGTCAAGGAAGCTTTGGATACGGTCACCGCTGAGCGTCAGTCGCAGGGCGATATGAATGTTTTCCGTTTCGATATGTCTCCACAGAACGGTTCGTTGGGATATGGAGCCAGTTACCATCCTTCGCGCAGACAGCATCAGAAGATGGCTCTGGAACTGACGGCTTATCTGAGGAAGCTGATGGGGTGGAATTAAAAGTGATAGATTTTCGTTGCTGTACGAGGGAATGAGGATGGTTGACAGAAATTTTGTCTAGAATGTGCTAAAATAGTATCAGATGTTAAAACTTGGTTTTACTAACTTAGCACATCGATAAAATGAACTTCATTAACCTTTAAATCGAACTATCTGATGAAACAAGTTTGTTGGCTCTTTTGGCTTTGTTGTTTGTCTTTGGGAATACATGCCCAGTCTATGCGTGAGCGTATTTGTCTGGATGAAGCGTGGCAGTTTGCTTTAGGAAATGCTTCCAGTCCGGCATCGGATTTTGGATGTGGTACAGAATATTTCAATTATCTGACGAAAGCAGCCTCTATTCACAACGAGGGTCCTTATGCTTTAAAATTTGATGCATCCTCCTGGGAAACGGTCGATTTGCCTCACGACTGGGTGGTAGATCTTCCTTATGCGGCCGAGGCGAGTCACAGTCATGGATATAAGACAATAGGGTATAAATATCCCGAAACGAGTGTGGGGTGGTATCGGAAGACAATTTCCATACCTGCTTCTGACTTCGGAAAACATCTGTATCTGCAGTTCGATGGTATTTTCCGGGATGCCCGTATATGGGTCAACGGATTTTTCCTGGGTGAAGAGCCTAGCGGTTACGTGACTCAGGTGTATGACATCACCGATTATCTGAATTACGGTGGAGAGAATCTGGTAGTAGTCCGGGTTGACGCGAGTCTGGAAGAGGGCTGGTTTTACGAGGGAGCCGGTATTTATCGGCATGTGTGGTTGAATAAGACAGCACCCGTACATGTGGCTCCATTCGGAACCTTTGTGTCCAGTGACCTCTCCGCTTCTTTGGATGAGGCAAAGGTTTCTGTGCAGACCACAGTAGTGAATGATGGTATAAAAGAAGGGACTTACCGGCTGAATCATTTGCTGAAGACGGCAGATGGACGGGTTATCGCTTCGGTTGGTAATGAGGAACAGCCGTTACAGGCGAAGGCCCAATCTGTTTCTACTATACAGTTTACGGTTGATACGCCGGAGTTATGGGATGTTGACCGCCCATACCTTTATCAGTTGGTGACAGAGGTTTATCAGGGAGTAAATCTGGTGGATAGTTATACGACTCCTTTCGGAATCCGTCAGGCCGTTTTCGATGCGGACAAAGGATTTATTCTGAATGGAAAACCGTTGAAGCTGAAAGGGGTGAACATGCATCAGGATCATGCCGGAGTAGGAGTCGCTATCCCGGATGCTTTGCAGGAGTATCGTTTGAAACAGTTGAAGAAGTTTGGATGTAATGCTTATCGGGCCTCGCATAACCCCATGACTCCCGAAATGTTGGATGCTTGTGACCGTGAAGGTATACTGGTAATCGCAGAAAACCGTCTGATGGGAGTCAATCCTTATCAGTTGGGTGTATTGGGTCGGATGATAGAGCGAGACCGGAATCATCCGAGTATTATCTTATGGAGTGTTGGAAATGAGGAATGGGGTATCGAATGGAATGAAAAAGGAGAACGGATTGCGGCTTCCATGCGTGAGTACTGCCATCGGTTGGATTCAACGCGTCTTATGACAGTGGCTTCCAGTAGCGGACCTACAGTGCTGGTTCCGGCAGATGTGGCTGGCTATAACTACATCCTGCAGAATCCGGTAGACGAACATCGGGCTAATTATCCGAAGCGTTGTGCTGTAGGAACAGAAGAAACCAGCGGGTGCGGAACGCGTAACATCTATTTTAATGAGGTAGAGAAGGGATGGATGGCTTCATTGAACAGGATACCTAACGGTAGTGACAGTTTGTTGAACTGTATCGAGCGGGGATGGAAATTCTATGATGAACGGCCATGGCTGGGTGGATTGTTTTATTGGACGGGATTTGATTATCGGGGAGAACCGAATCCGTTGAAGTTTCCGGCAACAGGTTCTCAATTCGGCATTCTGGATTATTGCGGTTTCCCGAAAGATGAGGCCTATTACCTGAAGGCCTGGTGGACGGATGAACCAGTACTTCATATCCTTCCACATTGGAATCTGAAAGGACACGAAGGTGATAGCATTGATGTTTGGGTGTATAGTAACTGTGAGGAAGTAGAGCTGCTGGTGAACGGAAAGAATCTGGGTAAGCAACCGATGCCTAAAAACGGTCATCTAGCTTGGAAGGCGATTTATCAGCCTGGAAAGGTTAAAGCGGTCGGTTACCGTAACGGACGACGCTGTATAACACAGGAAATAGAAACAACAGGTGAAGGACAACAGATACGGGTTACGGTAGACCGTCTGGAAATTCGGGCGGATAAGAAGGATGTCGCTGTGGCTTGTGTAGAAATTCTTGATAAGAAAGGACGGGTTGTGCCTACAGCTTGTGAGTCTTTGAATCTGGAGGTGGCAGGTCCTGTCCGGATATTAGGAGTAGGCAACGGTAATCCGGCTTTTCAGGAGAAAGAACGTCCGGAAGAAGCTGAAGCACGTATTTTCAGTGTAGATACATTCAACGGTTTGGCTCAGGTGTTGCTTCAAAGTATAGGGGAAGCTGGAGAAGCTATCTTGACGGTACGTTCCGGAAATCTGAAAGAAGGACAAGTGACCATACAGTTGAAACCTTAAAAAACAGTTACATTTTTCCTTGCATTTTATAAGAACTTTGTAGCCTATTATCAGAAATATTGTTTAAGTTTGCTGACTACATTGTTAAACTTACGGGATACTATGGGAAAAATTGTAATGGAAGGTCACATCATCCGTGAAATCACACCGCTATCGGGTAAGGACTGCTTCTATATTGCCGATCGGAATAAGACGGAGTTTACTTACCCGATGCATTGCCATAAAGAATTCGAATTGAATTTTGTAGAAAACGCAGCAGGAGTACAACGTATCGTAGGGGATTCGGCGGAAATTATCCAGAACTATAATCTGGTTTTGATTACAAGTCCGGATTTGGAACATGTCTGGGAACAGGGAAGTTGCCAGTCTGATAACATCCGAGAAATTACCATTCAGTTTTCTTCCGATTTCATGAAAGGATTGTTGGAGACGAATCAGTTCGATGAAGTACGGAAGATGTTTGAAAAGGCGCAGAATGGATTATGTTTCCCATTGAAGGCGATTATGAAGGTTTATGCTTTGTTAGACGGATTGTCGGAAACAAAAGGATTTTATGCTGTCAGTAAGTTTATGACAATTCTGTATGAACTGTCTATGTTTACAAAGGAAGCCCGTACATTGTCCAGTTCTTCATTTGCCCGGATTGAGGTGCAGTCTGACAGTCGTCGGGTACAGAAAGTACAGGATTATATAAACCGTCATTATCAGGAAGAGATTCGTTTGGGAACTTTAGCGAATATGGTGGGTATGACTGAAGTTTCATTCAGTCGGTTCTTTAAATTACGTACAGGAAAAAGTTTATCCGATTATATTATTGATATCCGTTTGGGACATGCTACTCGTCTGTTGGTGGATTCTACTATGGCTATCGCTGAAATCTGTTACGAGTGCGGATTCAATAATCTCTCGAATTTCAATCGGATTTTCAAGAAGAAAAAAGGTTGTTCACCTAAAGAGTTTAGGGAATATTACCGGAAAAAACGAATTGTCATATAGCCGAGGAGGGGAGGGAATGTTTAAAATGTACCCCTTGTTTGTTGAATGAAACATTTGATACGCCTGATTGAGAGAAATTATGCCCCTATATCTATTGTAAGATTTGTAGATTCGCTGAAATGAATCGCGAATATATATTGGGACAAGGTAGGGTATGAAATGGATACATTGACCTTTTTCGAATAACTTGGTTTCCCAAAGGATTCAGTTGGTGAGGATATGATAAAATCATATCAAAGGATGTGTTACATTAATGTTTACTTTGTACAGTGATATAAATCTGATAGGTTATGAAAAAGTGGAATTATATGTTACTGTTGGCTGTATCAGCTGTTTTCTTATCCTGTGCTACAACCACAAAAGACAAATCGGCTCCCGACTTTGTGAAGATTGAAAACGGGCAGTTTATCCGTGCCGGAAAGCCCTATTATTATGTAGGTACGAACTTCTGGTATGGGGCCATCCTGGGTTCGCAAGGTCAGGGAGGAGACCGGGAACGCCTGTGTCAGGAGCTGGATTCGATGAAAAGTATCGGTATAGACAATCTGCGTATCCTGGTCGGTTCCGATGGAAAACGGGGAGTTCCGGCAAAGGTTGAGCCGACTCTGCAAATTGCTCCTGGAGTATATAATGATACAATCTTTGACGGATTGGATTATTTGTTGGCTGAGATGGGGAAACGGAAAATGCTCGCTGTACTTTATCTGAACAATTCGTGGGAATGGAGTGGAGGATATGGACAATATCTGCAGTGGGCAGGTTATGGAAATCCCCCGGCCCCGGCTACAGACGGTTATCAGGCCTATATGGAATACGTAGGTCAGTTTGTGCAGTCGGATAGTGCAAAGGCTTTGTATGCAAACTATGTGAAAGATGTGATTACTCGTACGAACCGCTATACTCAAATCAAATATACGGATGACCCGACCATCATGTCTTGGCAGATAGGCAATGAACCCCGTGCGTTTGCCGATAAGAATAAAGCTGCTTTTGCCCGTTGGATGAGTGAAGCGGCCGCCTTGATTAAATCGTTGGATAAAAATCATCTGGTATCTACAGGAAGTGAAGGGAAATGGGGATGTGAAATGGATATGAGTTTGTTTGAGCAGATACATGCCGATGCAAATGTTGATTATCTGAACATCCACATCTGGCCTTATAACTGGGGATGGGCCAGGAAAGATAGTCTGCAAGAAAATCTGGATAGAGCCAAACAGTTCTCTAAAGCCTATATCGATGAGCATCTGGCTATAGCAAAAAAGTATCAGAAACCTTTGGTCTTGGAAGAATTCGGTTATCCGAGGGATGGTTTCTTGTTTGCGAAGGGGACGCCTGTAACGGCGCGTAATGCATATTATACCTATATATTCGATTTGATAGCCCAACATGCTGCATCAAACAGTCTTTTTGCCGGATGTAACTTCTGGGGATGGGGAGGACAAGCTACTCCTTCAGCAATGCATGAGTATTGGGTTCCGGGAGATGATTATACAGGTGATCCGGCTCAGGAACAGCAAGGATTGAACTCCGTTTTTTCGTCAGATGACAGTACTGTCAATCTGGTACGGAAAGTCAATCAACGGTTGTCGGCCGAGTATCTGTCAGAATGATACGCTTGTCCTGAAACCGGTGGAAACTTATTGGCTCGGCGAATGGGTAATCACCGTAAGAAATAGTCGATTCCATGTGGTATTGATTTATGATAAAATCATATCATAAAGCGTAGTGTATATTTTATAATTTTGTCACGTAAATTTAATACTATAATAAATCTGATGAGACAAGCTTTGTATTAGAACTTGAGAACTTTTAAAAAATAATGTTATGAATAAACATGTTAGAAGAACTGCATTTGTTGCAGGAGCCTACTTGTCAGCAATGATAGTAGGTACTCCAGAAGTATGGGCAGCATCGACGGAAACAGTCTTTTCCGTCCAGCAAACCAAATCTGTTTCTGGAACAGTGGTTGATTCCAATGGTATTCCAGTGATTGGCGCGAATATCCTGGAAAAGGGAACAACCAACGGTACCATCACCGATATTGATGGTAATTTCACCTTATCTGTATCACCTAATGCGGTTCTACAGGTTTCCTTTATCGGTTATAATACGCAGGAAGTAGCTGTAGGCAATCAGAAGTCTATCCAGGTAGTACTGAAAGAAGATACAGAGACTTTGGAAGAAGTTGTGGTGGTAGGTTATGGTGTACAGAAAAAGAAACTGGTAACCGGAGCTACTGTAGAAGTGAAAGGAGATGATGTAGCCAAGAGAAATACAATCAGTGCACTTGGCGCATTACAGAACCAAAGTCCAGGTGTCAATATCCAGGCAACTTCCGGTAAACCGGGTGACGGTTATAAAATCAGTATCCGTGGTGCCGGTACAAACAGTTCTACGAATCCGCTTTATATCATCGATGGGGTAGCCGGTGGTGATATCAATGCGTTGAACCCGGCTGATATCGAACGTATTGACGTATTGAAGGATGCCGCATCTTGTGCAATCTATGGTGCCCGTGCTGCTAATGGTGTCATCATGGTTACAACCAAACAGGGTAAAGCCGGAAAAGTGACCGTCACATACGATGCCAATGTGGGCTGGCAGAATATGTACAAGAAACCAGACTTGCTGAATGCGAAAGAATACATGGCTGTGATGGATCAGGTTTCATCCAACAACGGAGGTAGCCCTTATGACTGGTCTAAGTATATCGATGCTGATTTGTTGGCTGCTTATCAGAATGGAACCAATGAGGGTACGAACTGGTTGGATCAGATTGTCAATGATAATGCTATCACTACTTCTCATGCCTTGAATATTTCGGGTGGTTCTGAACTGTCAAAATTCTCTACCGGTGTGGGTTATCAGTATCAGGACGGTATTATCGGTAAAATCGCCAAATCAGATTATCGTCGTTTTACCTTCCGATTGAACTCAGAACACATCCTTTATAAGACTGATGATCGTGATGTCATCAAGTTCGGTCAGAACCTGTATTATCAGCATGCGCAGAATCAAGGTATTCAGATCGGTAATCAATACAGTAACGCCATTTCGACAATGTTGCGTGCCAATCCTTGTGTACCTGTCTATAATGCTAATGGCGATTACTTCATGTATGATGATCTGAAAAATTCCGGAACAGATGGCTGGTTTGCCTATAACTCCTATACCAGTAATCCGGTTGCTGAAATCGTGAATACACAGAGCGGTAATAATAAGAGCAAGAATTTCAACTTGAATGCTGTCGCTTATTTTGAAATACAGCCCATTAAAAATTTGATTTATCGTTCTCAGGCATACTATAAACAATATTCCAGCATCTGGAAAGGTTATACTTCAGAATATAAGATCAATGACCAAGGAAACGCTGCAGACCAAAGTACGTTGTCTGAAAATATGAGTATCGGATGGAACTGGGGCGTAACCAATACATTGAATTATAAGTTTGATGTCGCTCAAGATCATCACTTTGACGTGTTGGTAGGTACTGAATACTCTCGTGAAGGTAATAACATGGGTGAGACTCTGGAAGCTATGGCGAAAGGAAATGTATTCTCAGATTTCGGTCATGCATACTTTGACAACTTTACAGGCCGTACCGGTTTGGCTACAGTAGGTGGATATCCGGTGAATGACCATTCTATCCTTTCTTATTTTGGTCGTGTAAACTATGACTATAAGGAAAGATATATGTTTACAGCCATTATGCGTGGTGATGGTTCTTCCAACTTTGCGGACGGACATCGTTGGGGATATTTCCCGTCATTCTCTGCTGGATGGGTCATCTCAAATGAATCATTCATGAAGAATACTTCCAGTTGGCTGGATTTCTTGAAATTACGTGCCAGCTGGGGCCAGAACGGTAATGAAAATATCGGTGCATTCCAGTATCTGGCTACTTATTCATTCGGTGACTTAGGACAATATCCTTTTGGTAGTGATAAGAACTCCGGAACACAGGGAGGCTATCCTACCCGTCTTTCAAACACTGAACTGACTTGGGAAACATCAGAACAGACCAATATCGGTATCGATACCCGTTTCTTGAATGGTAGATTGAGTTTTACTTTCGATTGGTATAACAAGAAAACCAAGGATTTGTTGATTAGTGTTCCTGTATCTTCCATCAACGGATTTACTACGAAAGCGGCCAATGCCGGTAGTATCGAAAATAAAGGTATTGAAGTCTCTTTGGGATGGAACGACCAGGTGGGTGATGACTTTACGTATGGAGCAAACGTGAACATGTCTTATAACAAGAACGAAGTGACTGAAGTGAATAACGGTTCAGGTTATGTAGAAGGTGGTAATGATAACTTATCACAGAATACAGGCTTTATGGCCCGTATGCAAGAGGGACATCCTATCGGTTATTTCTATGGATATAAGACAGAAGGTGTTATGCAGAACATGGAGGATGTTCAGGCATATCTGGATAAGAACTGTGGCGGTAATGCGGCCAACTCTTTACAAGGTACTTCCATTAAACCCGGTGATTTGAAGTTTGTAGATGTAAACGGTGATGGAGTAATTGATACGAATGATAAGACTGATTTGGGAAATCCGCATCCGGATGTGACGGTTGGTTTGAACTTGAATGCCGCTTATAAAGGATTTGATATTTCAATTTCTGCATACGGTGCCTTCGGACAGCAGGTTGCCCGTTCTTATCGTAAGTTTACAGATGGACAGTATGAAAACTATACATCAGAAGTTTACGATTACTGGCATGGTGAAGGTACTTCAAACCGTTATCCGTTGCTGACTCCGGGTAATGCAGGTGCAAACTGGCAGAATATATCCGATATCTATGTAGAAAATGCGGATTATGTACGTTTGCAGAACCTGACAATCGGATATGACATCAAACGGTTATGGAGAACTTGTCCGCTTCAACAGCTTCGCGTTTATTTCAGTGCACAGAACCTGTTTACAATAACTGGATATTCAGGTATGGATCCAGAAAATGGTATGGCACTGAACACTGCGGAACCATGGGTTACAGGTGTTGATGTAGGTAACTATCCACAGCCTAGAACATATATGTTTGGTGTAAATGTTAAATTTTAATTAGGAAAAACACAATGAAAAAATTTATCAATATATTAGGTGCGGCAGCTATCGTATTGGGCGGAGTCACTTCGTGTACCCTTGATGCTGTGAACTATGTAGAAAAGACGCCGGAAAATTTTCCGATAACCTCAGACGATGCTTCTCAGGCTCTGGCGGGTATCTATGAGAACCTGAATCAAGTAAGTGCCAATCCTCAGATGTCATTCTTCTATCTGTCCATGTTGGCCAGTGATGATAATTTAGGTGGAGGTGGTACAAATGATAAGCTGATGCAGGCTATGGACTTGCTGTTGAATTATCAGACCAATATGACTCATCAGTTCTGGAGTGACCGTTATCAAGGTATTAACCGGGCAAATTCTTTGTTGGCCGGTGTGGAGAATATGGCATTGGAAGACGGTGAAAGAAATCAGGTGATTGGAGAAGCTAAATTTATGCGTGCTTTCTTCTATTATGAACTGGCTTCACAGTACGGCCGTGTTCCTTTGGTACTTTCAACCGAAGAAGCTGAACCGACTCAACCTACAGCTGCCGAGTTGTGGGGACAAATCCTGATGGATCTCCGTGATGCTGCGGCAAACATGCCTGCTGTACGTAAGACTGATGGCCATGTAGATAAATATACAGCTGAGGCTATGTTGGGACGCGCCTGGTTATTTTACACCGGTATGTATGGAAACGGTGATGATCTGGCGGCTTTGACCAGTACTACTTATAACCCGCTGACCGAAGTGGCTCTTCCTGATGGAACGACATTGACCAAACAGGAAGTCATTTCTTACATTGATGATTGTGTAAATAACTCAGGTTATTCGTTGGTACCGGATTTCCGGAATCTGTGGGCTTATACAAACCGTTGCACCGTAGAAGACTATGACTATACCAAAGGCCAAGGTCTGAAATGGGTAGAAGATGATGCAGCTGTTAATCCGGAGTCCATGTTCGCTATCAAATTCAATAAGCTGGCAAGCTGGCAGACTACCATCGGTTATGCCAACGGATATGCGCTGCATTTCGGTGTACGTGGCGGTCAGGATTATGCAAAGACTTTCCCGTTCGGTCAGGGATGGGGAGCAGGACCTGTTGCTCCTAATCTTATGAATGATTGGAATGCTGCTGAATCTGGTGATATGCGTCGTGAAGCTTCTGTACAGAATGTAAAAGATCTTCCTGCATATACTTATGGTGGATGGGCCGATTTTGTTCAGGAAACAGATTATTATGGAAAGAAACAAGGACCGGTGACTGCTAAATATACGGATGATAGTGGAACAACTCAGTATGCACCTGTTTTTGAATATGTGATGTATGGAGAAAATGGTTGGCAGAATGACAACCTGATGCAGACGGGTAATATTCATGACTTGGTACTGATTCGTTTTGCGGATGTATTGCTGATGCAGTCAGAATTGAAGGAAGATGTGTCTGGTATCAACCGGGTACGGGCACGTGCGGGACTTGCACCGATTGGAGCTTATTCGTTGACTGCTTTACAGAATGAGCGTCGTTGGGAACTTGCTTTCGAAGGTGTTCGTTGGAACGATATCCGTCGTTGGCACATTGCGGCAGCAGCTCTTGAGAAACAGACGAATCAACCGGTTTATTATTTAGGTTCTTCGGCTAAGAATACTCCTCATAGCGGTGGGTATGCAGCCCGTTATAATGCTACAGCCGGATTCTTTAAGATTCCTGAAACAGAGGTTTCTTTGTCGAATGGAGCTTTGGTTCAGAATGAAGGCTGGACAGATGCCAGCAGTGAATACAGTGGCTGGTAATGAAGTAATCACTTAAAAAGAAAGAAACATGAAAAAAATATTATTTGCGTTGCCTCTTTTGTTTGCAATGATTTTTGCAGCATGTGACGCTACAATCGATGATAAGCAACCGGCAGCCAGTGTGACTGCAGATGAGTTGACGAATAGTTTTGAACTTGTAGCCCGAAGCGAAGGAAACAATAACATTACAGTTGCGCTTTCACCGGTACATTATGTCAAGGTGTATTCTTCGGACAATACTCTTCTGGCGGAAGGAACGAATCCTACCTTTCAGGTGACTCCTCCGACTACAGACTTAAGCGTATATATTACAGTTATCAATCAGGATGGAAGTATAACCAAATCATCCGAAAAATCAATACATATCAGTGAATATACAGACCTTCCTGCTATTTATGAACAGGTGTTTGGGCTGGAAAACGGTGAATATGGTACAACGGTTTGGACATGGGATGATACATTGACCCGCTATTGGGGAAATGGTGGCTGGGGTAGCGATACAACACCTGCTTGGTGGGGTGCCCCGGACGGAGCCGATATCAATGAACAGTGCGAAGGAAAAGGTATGCCTAATGACGGTATTGGTGCTTGGTTCTCTTTGAGTTTGACAGGGGTAGAGACTAGCCGCGGTGAAACAGGCAGTGTAAAGGTAACTGAAGAAACAGCTGTTGCAGGCTGGGGAATGGGTACGATGACCTTTACAGGGACTGTTCCTTTACTTGGTGTATTGCCGAATGATGGAAACCAGCGTTGTTATACTTATCAGATTCTGCAGGCTGATGGTGAACATTTGGTTCTGGCAGCTCAGAGTATAGGTAGTTCTTCAGAAGGTTGGTTCTTCTGCTTCAAGCGTATTGAGAGATAAATTGGATGGTAGAATGTCTTTCAGCCTTTGATAGGATTGACTGATAAAAAGGCCAGAAGGTAAACCAAACCTTCTGGCCTTTTTTAAAACCAGCCTTGTAGCAAGGCTTCGGATATGGATAAATTCGAAAACATTTTGATGTGAAATTGTATAGAATGATGTATCTTTGACGGAAATAAAGGAAGAAAAGAAGTATGTTAACCTTTAAAACTATGATAAAAAATATTCAGTATGATAGGCTTATAGTAAGAATCTGTTTTATTCTTTTCAGCCTATGCTTTTGGGGAATGTGTTATCCTTTTCATTTGGCTTATCAGGAACAGTTCCAGTTGTTCTTGTTTACCTCCGATTATTGGGTCTCTAAAAGTACATATCCGGGGGGAATCAGTGAGTATATTGCTGAATTCTTGACTCAGTTTTATTATTATAAATGGCTAGGGGTTCTTATAGTAACGTTTTTATTGGTCTTTGTTCAGATTCTGACCCATTCTTTGACTTTATATATGAGTCGTTTGAAGGGTACTTCTGCCGATGCATGGTATTATATTTCTTATTTCCCATCTGTTTCGGCTTGGGTGTTCTTATGTGATGAAAACAATATGCTGGCAGGAATTATATCGTTGATAATGACTCTGGCAGTTACTTGGGGATACATTTGTGTACGTAAGATATACTTTCGATGGATTTATGCATTTGCCATGCTTCCTTTACTGTATTGGGTAGCAGGAGGACTGTGTGGATTGTTTTTGTTATGGGTACTTTTCTGTGAAGCTTTTGTCTATGTTTCTTCGAGGCGTAACTTTCACCTACTTTTTTGTCTTTTATTGTTGTTGGTGGCGGTAGCTTGTCCTTATTATTGCTCTTCAGTACTCCAATATCCACCTGTCCGGCTGATTACAGGAATTGGTTATTACCGGTTCCCGGTTGGTATTCCGTTGGCTGGTATAATGGTATGTCTGGTTTCCTGGCTGGCTGTTGTCGTTCCTTTATTCTTACCTCCAGTGAATACTGAAGTGAGATATCGTTGTCATGTACTCTTGTTGATTATTGTTGCTCTTGTCGGGACTGGCTGGATTTATTTTTCTTGTGACTGGCAGAAGGAGAAAGTGATAGCTTATGATTATTATGTTCGTACCCGTCAATGGAACAAGGTTATAGAAATGGCCGAGAAAGAAACACCTGTTACTCCTCTTGAAGTTGTTTCCTTGAATTTGGCTTTAGCCAAGACAGGCCAATTAGGTGAGCGTATGTTTCAGTTCTATCAGAATGGTATTGCCGGATTACTTCCTGATTTTGTACGCGATTTTAATGTTCCTTTGTTGGTGAATGAAGTTTATTATCATTTGGGTATGATTAATACCTCCCAACGATTTACTTTCGAGGCAATGGAAGCGATACCTTCTTATCAGAAAAGTGTACGATGCTATCAGCGGCTTGCCGAAACGAATATTATTAATGGAGATTATGTTGTCGCCGGTAAATATTTACGTGCATTGAGTCATACATTATTTTATCGGCAGTGGGCTGAAGAGGCATTGGCTTGTTTGTCTGATGAACAGAAAGTAAACGCACATCCTGAATGGGGATATTTGCGTACTTTGCTTTACGATGATGATTTTTTGTTCGATGAAGACCAGAAAGACAATATGCTGGGAATGTTATTGAAGAAGAATAAATCCAATAAACTGGCTTTTGAGTATCTGCTGGCTTATGAGTTATTGGATAAGAACATAGAAGCATTTCTTAAATATTATCCTTTGGGAAAGGATATGGGATATACTGCTATACCCAGAAGCTATCAGGAAATGTTGTTGTATATATGGACTCAGCAGCATACATCTTTCCAAGGAATGCCTTGGAGTATTTCTCCTATGCTACAGAAAGAGGTAACAGAGTTTGCTACTGCGTATGTGCGTAATCCTACTGATGAATCTTATTTCAGGCAGAATTTCGGAAAGACTTATTGGTATTATTTGTTATTCAGAGGAATGGAATGATGAAAAAGATAATTGAATACTTTGGATTAGGAATTATATTATTGGCTTCCTGTACAGATAAAGTGGTATCTCCTCAGTTGATGGAAACATACCCTTCTATTTATCCGGACTATACAGAAGTGACAATACCTGCTGGTATTGCCCCGATGAATTTTGATTTGACAGATGAAAAGTATGAACGGGTAGATGTGACAGTACGAGGCGTAAGGGGGAAAACGTTACATGTGAATGGGAAGAGGATTTCGTTTGAAGAGACCGACTGGCATGAACTGGTGGAGGCCAATAAAGGAGATAGCCTGCTGTTTACGGTTTCGGTCAAGCGAGATGGACAGTGGAAACAATACCGGAGTTTTCCGATGTATGTAAGTAACTATCCGATAGATTATGGAATAGTATACCGATTGATAGCTCCCGGATATGAGGTTTATAGTAAAATGGGAATCTATCAGCGCGACTTGTCTTCTTTTAAGGAAAAAGCTCTTATAGAGAATACTTTGGTTCCTGGTATGTGTGTGAACTGTCATTCTTTCAATCAGGCACAGACAGAACGTTTGAGTATTCATGTGCGCGGTTCTCATGGGGGAACACTCTTGCAGGAAGGAGGACAGTTGGAGGTGTTAGATACAAAAACAGATTCCACTCTTTCTGCTTGTGTATATCCTTATTGGCATCCGTCCGGAAAATACATTGCTTATTCTGTCAATAATACCCGCCAGGGATTTCATGCTGTGAAAGAAGAACGTATTGAAGTGATGGATAATTCTTCTGATATTGTAGTATATCATCCAGCAACTCATGAACTGATTACAACTCCGATGTTGCAGCGGAAAGATGCATTTGAGACTTTTCCAGCTTTTTCTCCCGATGGGCGGACATTGTATTTCTGTAGTGCTGAGGCAAAACAGATGCCTCAAGAATATAAGGATGTGAAATACAGTTTGTGTAGTATTGCTTTCAATCCGGAGAACGGAACGTTCGGCGAAAAGGTAGATACGTTGGTTTCAGCCCAACAGTCAGGTAAAAGTGTTTCGTTTCCCCGTCCTTCGTATGATGGGCGTTATCTGATGTTCACTTTATCCGATTATGGTAATTTTTCCATTTGGCATAAAGAAGCAGATTTGTGGATGTATGATTTGAAACAGCAGATATCCTATCCAATTGAAGAAGTGAATAGTGATGATACGGAAAGTTTTCATAATTGGAGTAGTAATTCTCGTTGGTTTGTTTTCAGTTCGCGGAGGGATAACGGACTATATACCTATCTTTATATTGCCGGTGTGGGAGAAGATGGAAAGGTGACCAAGCCATTTATGTTGCCTCAGAAAAGTCCTTTTGAATATTATGATGGCCTGGTGTATTCGTTCAATGTTCCCGATTTTGTCCGTCAGCCAGTTGAGGTAGACCATGTTGAGGTAAGAGAAAAACTTGTAAAACCTGAACGTGTGAAATTGACAGTAAGAGAAAGAAAATGATTCTATCCTTTTTTGTTTCTATAGAAAGGCTGTGCGGCCCATATGGGTGTCTGCATGGCCTTTTTTGATGATTGAAAGACAGGAATGTTTTGAAGAGATAAAAAGGCATTTCCGGACAGAAAGTCGAAACGTATAGGCTTCGATTAAAATTGTATCATTCCGTGGTATAAAATATCCTTACCTTTGCTGATGTTAATTAGTAACAGTAAAGCTAATCATTATGAAAATATCAAGAACAATTCTTACAACACTGATTGCAGGTGCATGTATCACTGCCTGTAGCAGTAATCAAGGAAAACAGGTGGAACGGCAGGAACTGAAAAGCCCAGAAGCGGTTATGATGCTGGATATTCTGAAGGCGGTTCCTCAACAAGGAAAATTCATGTTCGGTCATCACGATGATCCTGTGTATGGTATCGGTTGGGATGGGGATACTGCCCGTAGTGATGTGAAGAGTGTGTGTGGAGATTATCCTGCAGTCATGTCATTTGATTTGGGACGCATCGAAATTTATGGAGATAAGAATCTGGATAATGTTTCTACAGACCGTATCCGTCAGGAAGTGGTTGCACAATACGAACGAGGTGGAATGGTCTCTTTCAGCTGGCATGCGGATAATCCGTTGACTGGAAAGGATTCTTGGGATGTGAGCGATTCTACAGTTGTGAAGTCTATATTGCCAGACGGAGCCAATCATGATAAGTTTATGGGATGGCTGGATAAGATTGCTGATTATCTGAACTCTATCCAGACTGCTGATGGTACAAAAGTGCCGGTATTGTTCCGCCCGTGGCATGAACATACTGGTAGTTGGTTCTGGTGGGGGCAGAATTTGTGCTCTACAGAAGATTACAAGGCTCTTTGGAAGATGACCTATGATCGGATGCAGGAGAAAGGTGCTACTCAGTTGATTTATGCTTATTCGCCAGGAACCGAACCAAAAGATTCTACGGAGTATTTGGAACGTTATCCGGGAGATGAAATTGTTGACCTTATTGGAGTAGATGCCTATCAGTATGATAAAGATACATTCGGTCAGAATTTGGAGAATGCATTGACTATTATGACTCAGGTAAGTAAAGCGCACGGAAAGGCGATGGCTGTAACAGAAACCGGATATGAAACAATTCCTGATTCTGTTTGGTGGACAGGAACTTTGTTGCCAGCCATTGAAAAATATCCTATCAGCTATGTACTGGTATGGCGGAATGCACGCGAACGTGAAAATCATTATTATGCACCTTATCCAGGACAAGTTTCAGCTGCTGATTTTGTACGCTTTTATGAGCATCCTAAAACAGTATTTGCGGAAGATATGAAACAATTTGAAAAAAAGAAATAAGTTATGAGTACCTTTGACGATCAAGTAAAACAGTTGTTTGCAAAGCATGAAGCTTTGATTACCCGTAAGAATGAACCGGTAGCAGAAGGGAACGGAGTTTATACCCGTTATAAATATCCGGTAGTGACTGCTGCTCATACGCCGATATTCTGGCGTTATGATTTGGATGAAAAAACAAATCCGTATCTGATGGAACGTATCGGGATGAATGCTGCCATGAATTCCGGAGCTATCAAGTGGAATGGCAAGTATGTATTGGTTGTACGTGTAGAAGGCGCCGACCGTAAGTCTTTCTTTGCCGTTGCCGAGAGCCCGAATGGAGTAGATAATTTCCGCTTTTGGGATTATCCGGTAACGATGCCGGATGATGTGATTCCAGCTACCAATATTTATGATATGCGTCTGACAGCTCACGAAGACGGTTGGATTTATGGTGTTTTCTGTGCCGAGCGTCATGATACCAATGCTCCGGCCGGTGATTTGTCGACAGCTACTGCTGCGATTGCACGTACCAAAGATTTGAAGACCTGGGAACGTTTGCCGGATTTGAAATCGAAAAGTCAGCAGCGAAATGTGGTGCTTCATCCGGAATTCGTGGATGGAAAATATGCGTTCTATACCCGTCCACAGGATGGATTCATCGATGCCGGTAGTGGTGGTGGTATTGGCTGGGCATTGGTGGATGATATTACTCATGCTGAAGTGAAGGAAGAAAAGATTATTGATTGCCGTTATTATCACACCATCAAGGAAGTAAAGAATGGTGAAGGACCTCATCCTATCAAGACTCCAAAGGGTTGGCTGCATCTGGCTCATGGCGTACGTGGTTGTGCTGCCGGATTACGCTATGTACTGTATATGTACATGACTTCACTCGAGGATCCGACCAAAGTCATTGCGGCTCCGGGTGGCTATTTCATGGCTCCGGAAGGTGAAGAAAGAATCGGTGATGTATCGAATGTTCTCTTTACCAACGGTTGGATTGCTGATGAAGACGGTAAGGTATTTATTTATTATGCTTCTTCTGATACACGGATGCACGTAGCTGTTTCTACGATAGACAAACTGGTGGACTACTGTATGAATACTCCGCAGGATGGTCTGACTACTACAGCTTCTGTAGAAACCTTGAAGAAACTGATAGATAAGAATATGCAGATTATGAAATAATATATACGATTAAAAAAATAATATCCGAAAAAGTAAGTACTACTATGATAAAACTCACAGAAAAGATTGGTTATGGATTCGGCGATATGGCATCTTCTATGTTTTGGAAGTTGTTTGGAGCCTATCTGATGATTTTTTACACCGATATATTTGGACTACCGGCGGCTATGGTAGGAACCATGTTTCTGGTTACTCGTATATGGGATTCCGTGTTCGATCCGATTGTCGGTGTAATTGCCGACCGGACTTCCAGTCGGTGGGGTAAGTTCCGTCCGTATTTGTTGTATCTGGCTATTCCTTTCGCATTGATAGGAGTACTTACTTTTTATACACCTCCCTTTGGAGATGTAGGTAAGCTGGTTTATGCTTATCTTACCTATTCTTTGATGATGATGGTGTATTCGGGCATCAACGTACCCTATGCTTCGCTGTTGGGTGTCATGAGTCCGGACCCGAAAGAACGGAATACCTTGTCTACTTACCGTATGATGTTTGCTTATTGGGGTAGCTTTATTGCACTGTTGCTGTTTATGCCTATGGTAAACTGTTTCAGTGGGGGCAGTTCTGATATTGCCGACCAACAGTTTGCGTGGACTATGGCGGTAGTGGTGATTGCGGTAATGTGTGCAGTATTGTTTTTAGGATGTTTTGCTTGGACAAAGGAGAGGGTAAAGCCAATCAATGACCGGAAGACATCACTGAAGGAAGATATCAGGGATTTGTTCCATAACAAACCTTGGTGGATTCTGTTCGGTGCAGGTGTAGCTACCTTGGTCTTTAATTCAGTCCGTGACGGTGCGGCTGTCTATTATTTCAAGTATTATATACTGGAAGAGCAGCATCAATCTATTTCATTGTTCGGTATTACTTTTGTATTGAGTGGCCTTTATCTGTCAATCGGACAAATAGCCAATATTATAGGAGTGATACTGGCTGCCCCGGTAAGTAACCGTATAGGTAAGAAGCGGACTTTTGCAGCCTCTATGTTGCTAGCTGTTATCTTGAGTATTGTCTTCTTCTGGTTCGAGAAGGATGATCTCACCTGGATATTCCTGTTCCAGTGTCTCATCAGTATCTGTGCCGGATGTATTTTCCCGTTGTTATGGTCGATGTATGCCGATTGTGCCGATTATTCTGAACTGAGAACCGGGAATCGTGCCACTGGGCTGATATTCAGTGCTTCATCGATGAGCCAGAAGTTTGGTTGGGCCATTGGTACTGCTGTGACCGGATGGTTGTTGAGCTTTTTCGGATTCCAGCCGAATGCGGAACAGAGCCCGGAAACAATCCAAGGTATTAAGATGTTCTTGAGCTGGCTGCCTGCGGCTGCAGCTTTCATTTCGGTGTTGTTTATTGTCTTGTATCCGTTGAGTGAACGGAAGACAAAAGAAATAATGGAGAAGTTGAACCTTAAACGTGCTGCTAAGACAAATGAATAAATTAATCAAACAGCTTCGTGCTGAAACTCAGAAGGAGCTGGAAACAAATATTCTGCCATTCTGGATGGACAGAATGTTAGACAAAGAAAGAGGCGGTTTTTATGGTCGGATAGACGGAGAAGGACATTTGGATGCAAAGGCTCCGAAAGGGGCTATTCTGAATGCCCGTATCTTGTGGACATTTTCTGCTGCTTATCGGATATTGAAGAATGAAGAATATCTGGAAACTGCCGCCCGTGCCAAACGGTATCTGATAGATTGTTTTTATGATACCGATTTCGGTGGAATCTATTGGGAACTGGATTGTGACGGAAATCCGACGGATACAAAGAAACAGATTTATGCTATTGGGTTTGCTATCTATGGACTGAGCGAATATGCCCGTGCTACGGGAGACGAAGAAGCTTTGGATTATGCCATACGTTTGTTCGAGGTAATTGAGAAATATAGTTTCGACCCGATACAGAACGGCTATCTGGAAGCATTGACCCGTGATTGGAAGCCGATAGAAGATATGCGATTGAGTGATAAGGATGAGAACGAGAAGAAGACCATGAATACGCACTTGCATATTCTGGAACCGTATACCAATTTATATCGTGTCTGGAAAGACAAGCGCTTGGAGAATCAGTTGCGTAATTTGATACGTATTTTCCTTGACAAGATTCTGGACCGTAAAACAGGTCATCTGAATCTTTTCTTTGAGGAAGATTGGCTGAATAAGTATCATATTTATTCGTATGGCCATGACATTGAGGCTTCCTGGTTGTTGCATGAAGCGGCATTGGTTTTAGGTGATGCAGGATTGTTGAAGGAGGTTGAAGAATGGGTGGTGCGGATTGCTCAGGCTGCCGATGAGGGATTAAATGTTGACGGTAGTATGATTTACGAAAATTTCCTTGATAGACAGCATATTGATCGGGAATGTCATTGGTGGGTGCAGGCCGAGAATGTCGTTGGACATGTAAACTTATATCAGCATTTTCAGAATGAAAAGGCATTGGAAATAGCCGGAAAAACCTGGAATTTCATTTGTGAACATCTGATAGATCGCCAGGGAGGTGAATGGTATTGGAGTTGTTACGAAGACGGTACTGTCAATACTAAAGATGATAAAGCCGGTTTTTGGAAATGTCCGTATCATAACGGGCGAATGTGTATGGAAATCATTGAACGTTTTTCATAGTTATAGGTAAGGCAGCTGGCATAGAATAACCGGATTTTATTCCGGAGAATCTTGATACTGAATATGTCAGTTGTTCATATATTGTTAGGGATACATAATTTGGTGGTTAAACCTGAGGCGCTCGCGAAGAGTTCCTCAGGTTTTTTATTAATAATTTATAAAAATGAAATAAATACACTATAATTTTGCGGTACAGGATATTATTTGTATCTTTGTGCCGAGATGGATGAAAGGTGGAGGGGCATTAAGCTCCTTTTTTTGTTCTTAATAGTTAATACATGATAGATAAAAACATTGTAACCCGGATAGTAAACGAGTGGCTGGAAGGTAAAGATTACTTTTTGGTAGATGTTACAGTGAGTCCGGATGACAAAATTGTAGTTGAAATCGACCATGCCGAAGGAGTGTGGATTGATGATTGTGTGGAACTGAGCCGTTACATCGAGTCGAAATTGAACCGTGAAGAAGAAGACTATGAACTAGAAGTCGGTTCAGCAGGTATCGGTCAGCCGTTTAAGGTACTGAAACAGTATGAAATCCATATCGGAAAGGATGTGGAAGTACAGACCAAGGATGGTAAGAAATGGACCGGTGTACTGACAGAGGTCACTAGTGACAATTTTACCATTGTAATACAGGTAAAGGTCAAGGAAGAAGGGGCTAAACGACCGAAAATGGTGGAACAAAGTGTTACTTTCACGTACGATGAAATAAAATATACCAAATACTTAATCAGCTTTAAATAAGATTATGGCTAAAAAAGAAGAAACTGTCAGTCTGATTGACACATTCTCGGAATTCAAGGAACTGAAGAATATAGACCGCACCACGATGGTGAGTGTACTGGAAGAATCTTTCCGTAGTGTGATAGCGAAGATGTTCGGTACAGACGAGAACTACGATGTGATTGTGAATCCGGATAAGGGTGATTTTGAAATTTACCGGAACCGTACAGTCGTAGCCGATGACGAACTGACGAACCCTAATATGCAGATTTCTCTGACAGAGGCTCGTAAGATTGATGCTTCATACGAAGCGGGTGAGGAAGTAACCGATCAGGTATTCTTTGAAAAATTTGGTCGTCGTGCCATCCTGAATTTGCGGCAGACATTGGCTTCCAAGATTCTTGAACTGGAGAAGGACAGTCTGTACAATAAGTATATCGATAAGGTAGGTACCATTATCAGCGCAGAGGTTTATCAGATCTGGAAGAAAGAAATCCTGCTTCTCGATGACGAAGGTAATGAACTGCTGTTACCGAAGACTGAACAGATTCCGAGTGATTTCTACCGGAAAGGTGAAACAGCCCGTGCTGTTGTGGCTCGTGTGGACAACAAGAATAACAATCCGAAAATTATCCTGAGCCGTACATCTCCAATGTTTTTGCAGCGTCTGTTTGAACAGGAAGTACCGGAAATCAATGACGGATTGATTACGATTAAGAAAATTGCTCGAATCCCAGGTGAACGAGCCAAGATTGCAGTAGAATCTTATGATGATCGTATTGATCCGGTCGGAGCCTGTGTAGGTGTGAAAGGCTCGCGTATCCATGGCATCGTACGTGAATTGCGAAACGAGAATATTGATGTCATTAACTATACATCGAATATTCAACTTTTTATTCAGCGTGCGTTGAGTCCTGCCAAGATTTCATCCATCGTTATGCATGAGGAAGAAAAGAAGGCAGAGGTATATCTGAAACCGGAAGAAGTGTCACTGGCTATCGGTAAGGGAGGTATGAATATCAAGTTGGCCAGTATGCTGACCGAATATACCATTGACGTATATCGTGAATTGGATGAAAATGCAACTGATGAGGATATCTATCTGGATGAATTCAAGGATGAAATCGATGATTGGGTAATCAATGCCATCAAGAGTATCGGCATCGATACTGCCAAAGGTGTATTGAATGCTCCACGTGAAATGCTGATTGAGAAGGCAGACTTGGAAGAAAACACGGTAGATGATGTGTTGAGAATTTTGAAAGCGGAGTTCGAAGAAGAATAAGCGATACGTTCTGTCCCCTGAACGGTTAAGGATCTGTGGCGATTCAGTATTTTGTTGCCTGGTCTTTTGTGTGCATGAACTTTTTCCCGAACTCTATTAAAAACTGAAGAAATTATGACGATTAGATTGAATAAAGTAACAAGAGACTTGAATGTAGGAATAGCGACGGTAGTAGACTTTTTGCAGAAAAAAGGCTATACCATAGATGCTAATCCCAATGCCAAAATAACCGATGAACAGTATGCTGCGCTAGTAAAAGAGTTCAGCAAGGATAAACATCTGAAGATGGAGTCGGAAAAAATCATTCAGGAAAGACAGAACAAAGACCGTAATAAGGCTTCTGTCTCTATCGATGACCTGAAGTCGGAGTCAAAGACTTCAACTTCGGATACCATTGAGACAGTAGTTCCCGAAGATGTACGTCCGAAATTCAAACCGGTAGGTAAAATTGATTTGGACAGTCTGAATAAGAAAAAAAAGGTAAAACCGGCTGTTGTGGAGCCTGCTACAGAACAGACAGCTCAGGAAACACCTGCGCAGCCAGAACCTGTCAAGAAAGAGGTAGAAGCAGAAAAGACGACCCGTCCTGAACCGGTTGTCGAAGAAGTGAAGAAACCGGAACCACAAGAAGTGAAAGAAGAACTTAAACAGCCGGAGATAAAGGCAGAAGATATCAAACCAGAGCCGATGGAAGAAAAGAAACAAGAAAACCCGGATGTACAGTCCGCCCAAAAGAAAGAGGACGAGGTGTTTAAAATCCGTCCTACCGAATTTAAGTCAAAAATCAATGTGGTAGGTCAGATTGATTTGGCTGCATTGAACCAGTCTACCCGTCCGAAAAAGAAATCGAAAGAAGAAAAACGCAAGGAGCGGGAGGAAAAAGATAAGCAGCGACAAGAACAGCGTAAGCAGATGAAAGATGCCATTATCAAAGAGATCAGAAAGACTGATGAAAAAGGTGGGAAGGCAGGGCTGGATGATGCTGCTAAGAAGAAGAAACGTAACCGTATCAATAAAGAACGGGTCGATATCAATAATCCCGGTGCTGTAAACGTAAGTGCAAATTCCGGTGCAGCACGTAGTGAGAAGTCTGGAAAGAGCAATGCTTCCAGCCAAGGAAGTGGCAAACACAACAAGGACCGTTTCAAGAAACCGGTAGTGAAACAGGAAGTCAGTGACGAAGATGTTGCTAAGCAGGTGAAGGAAACACTGGCTCGTCTTACAAATAAAGGAAAGAATAAGGCAGCTAAATACCGTAAGGAAAAACGCGAACAGATACAGAACCGCCAGATGGAGCAGGAAGAACTCGAACAGGAAGAAAGCAAAGTTTTGAAACTGACAGAGTTCGTTACTGCCAATGAATTGGCGAACATGATGGATATCTCTGTAACCCAAGTTATCTCTACTTGTATGAGCGTGGGACTGATGGTATCTATAAACCAGCGTCTGGATGCTGAAACCATCAATCTGGTAGCGGAAGAATTCGGATACAAGACAGAATATGTAAGTGCGGAGGTTGCACAGGCTATCGAAGAAGAAGCCGATGCTGAAGAAGACTTGCAGGAACGTGCTCCGATTGTTACTGTCATGGGACACGTAGACCATGGTAAGACTTCATTGCTCGACTATATCCGTAAGGCTAATGTGATTGCGGGTGAAGCTGGAGGTATTACACAGCACATCGGTGCATACAATGTGAAATTGGAAGATGGTCGTCGTATCACTTTCCTCGATACTCCGGGTCACGAAGCATTTACAGCGATGCGTGCCCGTGGTGCAAAGGTGACGGATGTGGTAATCGTTATTGTGGCTGCTGATGATAATGTCATGCCGCAGACAAAGGAAGCTATCAACCATGCTATGGCAGCAGGCGTTCCTATCGTATTTGCCATCAATAAGATTGATAAACCGAATGCCAATCCGGACAAAATTAAGGAGGAATTGGCAGCCATGAATTTCTTGGTGGAAGAATGGGGCGGTAAGTACCAGTCACAAGACATTTCTGCCAAGAAGGGTATCGGAGTTAAGGAACTTCTGGAAAAAGTATTGCTTGAGGCCGAAATGTTGGATTTGAAAGCTAATCCGAACCGTAAGGCTACCGGCTCAATCATCGAATCTTCATTGGATAAGGGACGTGGTTATGTAGCTACAGTATTGGTTTCTAACGGTACATTGCATGTCGGCGATATTGTATTGGCAGGAACAGCTTACGGTAAGGTGAAAGCAATGTTTAACGAACGTAACCAGCGTCTGAAAGAAGCCGGACCTTCTGAACCGGTATTAATTTGGGGATTAACCGGTGCTCCGGCAGCCGGCGATACTTTCCACGTATTCGATACAGATCAGGAAGCACGCGAAATAGCCAATAAACGTGAACAGTTGCAGCGTGAACAAGGCTTGCGTACACAGAAGATGTTGACTCTTGATGAGGTAGGACGTCGTCTGGCTTTGGGTGACTTCCACGAACTGAATATTATCGTGAAAGGTGACGTGGACGGTTCTGTAGAAGCATTGAGCGATTCACTTATCAAATTGTCTACTGAACAGATTCAGGTCAATGTTATTCATAAGGGCGTAGGACAGATTTCCGAATCTGATGTTTCATTGGCGGCCGCTTCCGATGCTATTATTGTAGGCTTCCAGGTTCGTCCGTCAAGTAATGCGGCGAAACTGGCCGAACAGGAAGGTGTAGATATCCGTAAGTATTCTATCATCTACGATGCTATCGAAGAAGTCAAGGCTGCGATGGAAGGTATGTTGGCACCGACATTGAAGGAACAGGTAACCGCTACTATCGAAGTGCGTGAGGTCTTCAATATCAGCAAGGTGGGTATGGTAGCCGGAGCAATGGTGAAGACCGGTAAGGTGAAACGTTCCGACAAGGCCCGTCTGATTCGAGACGGTATCGTAATCTTTACAGGTAACATCAATGCCTTGAAGCGTTTCAAGGACGATGTGAAGGAAGTAGGTACCAACTTTGAGTGTGGTATCAGCCTGACCAACTGTAATGATCTGAAGGTAGGTGACATCATTGAAACTTACGAAGAGGTAGAAGTGAAGCAGACATTGTAATTGAATAAAATTTATAAGACAGGTAGACGCAGGTTACGCTGATTCCACGCTTTCTTATTTTTTTAAAGGAAGTTCGTGTAGTCTGTGTGGTCTGCGTCTATTCTTTATGAAGAAAACAAATGACTACACTTGATTGGATAATTGTCATCGTATTGGGATTGGGAGCTGTCCTGGGATTCATGAAAGGATTTGTTTCACAGGTCATTTCCATTGTAGGACTGATAGCTGGTCTGTTGGTAGCCCGTGCTTTGTTCGGTGTAGTAGGAGAAAGATTAGCGACTGAAATCGGAACCTCTGTGACGATAGGACAGATTCTGGCTTTTATTCTGATTGGTATCATTGTACCGTTAGGATTGTCTGTCGTCGCATCTTTGCTGACAAAGGTGCTGAATATCATTAGTCTGGGATGCATCAACCGTTGGCTGGGTTCTGGAGTCGGACTAATTAAATATGCTTTGTTGGTGAGTATGGCTATTCGTCTGATTCAGTTTATCGATGCAGATAATACACTGATTCAGTCAACCACTAAGCAGGAATCATTGTTATATTATCCGATGGAACGTTTTTCAAGTGTATTTTATCCGGCTTTCAAGTCTGTGGCCGAACAATTGATGGATGCTCCTACTTATAATGATACAGATTTACTTTGAGAAATATTCAAATGATTAGATATAGACAATTCAGTTATTAACTTAAAACAGATATGCAGCTAGAACCCAATAAATATGTAAAGGAACTGACGCAGGAAAAGTATAAATATGGCTTTACTACCGATGTTCATACGGATATTATCGAAAAGGGACTGAATGAGGATGTGGTGCGGCTTATCTCGGAAAAGAAAGGAGAGCCTGAATGGTTACTGGATTTCCGTTTGAAAGCGTACCGTTACTGGCTGACGCTGGAGATGCCTACTTGGGCGCACCTCAATATACCTGAAATCGATTATCAGGCTATTTCTTATTATGCAGACCCGACCAAGAAGAAGGAAGGGCCGAAAAGCATGGATGAGGTAGACCCTGAACTGATTAAGACATTCAATAAACTGGGTATTCCGTTGGAAGAACAGATGGCACTGAGTGGCATGGCAGTAGATGCTGTCATGGATTCTGTCTCTGTCAAGACAACTTTTAAAGAGACATTGATGGAGAAGGGTATCATTTTCTGTTCCATCAGTGAAGCCGTACGTGAACATCCGGATTTAGTAAAGAAATACCTGGGCTCTGTGGTCGGTTACCGTGATAATTTTTTTGCTGCTCTGAACTCAGCGGTATTCAGTGACGGATCGTTTGTCTATATTCCGAAAGGTGTTCGTTGCCCGATGGAACTGTCTACATATTTCCGTATCAATGCCGCAAATACCGGACAGTTTGAGCGTACCCTGATTGTAGCCGATGATGATAGTTATGTATCCTATCTGGAAGGATGTACAGCTCCGATGCGTGATGAAAACCAGTTGCATGCGGCTATCGTAGAAATTGTGGTGCTTGACCGGGCCGAAGTAAAGTATTCTACTGTACAGAACTGGTATCCGGGAGATGCCGAGGGTAAAGGTGGTGTCTATAATTTTGTAACAAAACGCGGTAATTGTAAAGGAGTAGACAGCAAACTGTCCTGGACACAGGTAGAAACCGGTTCGGCCATTACCTGGAAATACCCCAGTTGTATCTTGACAGGTGACAATGCGGTAGCCGAATTCTATTCTGTAGCTGTTACGAATAATTATCAGCAGGCTGATACAGGTACCAAGATGATTCATCTCGGGAAGAATACCCGTTCTACCATTGTGAGTAAAGGAATCAGCGCCGGTAAGAGTCAGAACTCATACCGTGGTTTGGTACGTGTGGCCGAGCGTGCTGAGAATGCCCGTAACTACAGTCAGTGCGATTCTTTGCTGTTGGGCAGTCAGTGCGGTGCCCATACTTTCCCATATATGGATATTCATAATGAAACGGCTGTAGTAGAACATGAGGCTACTACTTCTAAGATTTCAGAAGACCAGTTGTTTTATTGTAACCAGCGCGGTATCAATACCGAAGATGCTATTGGACTGATTGTGAATGGGTATGCAAAGGAAGTCATCAATAAACTTCCGATGGAGTTTGCGGTGGAGGCCCAGAAGCTGTTATCCATTTCCCTGGAAGGAAGCGTAGGATAAACGATTTGATAATATCAATGATTAACGGAGAAAAAACTATGTTAGAAATAAAGGATTTACATGCCAGTATCAATGGCAAAGAGATATTGAAAGGCATTAATCTGACAGTAAAGTCAGGTGAGGTACATGCCATTATGGGACCGAACGGTTCCGGGAAAAGTACGTTGAGTAACGTGCTGGTCGGTCATCCGGCTTATGAAGTGACAAAAGGTTCTGTTACATTCGATGGAAAGGATTTGCTGGCTTTGAGTCCGGAAGACCGTAGTCACGAAGGATTGTTCCTTTCTTTTCAATATCCGGTTGAGATTCCGGGTGTAAGTATGGTAAACTTTATGCGTGCGGCTGTCAATGAGCAGCGTAAGTATAAAGGATTGCCGGCATTGACTTCCAGTGAATTCCTGAAACTGATGCGTCAGAAGCGTGAGATTGTAGAATTGGACAGTAAGTTGGCCAATCGTTCCGTGAACGAAGGTTTCTCTGGAGGAGAAAAGAAACGGAATGAAATTTTTCAGATGGCTATGCTTGAACCGAAGCTGAGCATTTTGGATGAGACAGACTCGGGGTTGGATATCGATGCTTTGCGTATCGTGGCCGAAGGTGTGAACAAGCTGAAGACTCCGGAAACCAGTTGTATTGTGATTACACATTACCAGCGTTTGTTGGATTATATCAAACCGGACATTGTACACGTATTGTATAAAGGACGCATTGTTAAGACAGCGGGTCCGGAACTGGCACTCGAACTGGAAGAAAAGGGTTACGACTGGATTAAGAAAGAACTAGGAGAATAAGCATGAAAGCAGAACAGCAATATATAGACCTTTTTACGCAGTATGAGGCGATGATTTGCCAGCATAGCGCAGAAGCATTGAATGCCCCCCGTGCCAAAGCTTTTGCCGATTTCGAAGCGCTGGGATTTCCGACTCGTAAGCAGGAGAGGTACAGATATACAGAGGTAAGCAAATATTTTGCTCCTGATTACGGACTGAACCTGAACCGGCTGCAGATTCCGGTGAATCCGTACGAGGTGTTCAAGTGTGATGTCCCGAATATGAGTACATCATTGTATTTTGTAGTCAACGATGCGTTCGACAAACATGACCATCCTACTGCCCAGTTGCCGGAAGGAGTGATTTTCGGTAGTTTGAAAGATGTGGCAGAAAGTCATCCGGAACTGGTGAAAAAGTACTATGGTAAACTGGCAGATACGTCGAAGGATGGAGTGACAGCCTTCAATACCATGTTCGCACAAGATGGAGTATTGATGTATATTCCGAAGAATCTGGTGTTGGAGAAACCGATTCAGCTGGTTAATATCCTGCGTGCCGATGTGAATTTTCTGGTGAATCGCCGTATTCTGATTATTGTGGAAAGCGGTGCACAGGCCCGTCTGTTGATTTGTGACCATGCAATGGACGATGTAAATTTTTTATCTACACAAGTGATTGAAGCTTATGTAGGTGAGAATGCCGTATTCGACCTTTATGAATTGGAAGAAACACATAACAGTACAGTACGTTTCAGTAAACTGTACGTGAACCAGGAAGCCAATAGTAACGTTCTGTTGAATGGAATGACTCTACACAACGGAACTACCTGTAACTCTGTAGATGTGACATTGGACGGACCGGGTGCGGAGGTGAACTTGTGCGGGATGGCTATTGCCGATAAGAATGAGCAGGTGGACAACAGTACATTCATTGACCACAAGGCATCTGATTGTACCAGTAATGAACTGTTTAAGTATGTACTGGACGACCAGGCTGTAGGAGCGTTTGCAGGAAAGGTTTTGGTACGTGAGGGTGCCCAGCGTACTTCTTCGCAACAGACCAACCGGAATATCTGTGCTACCCGTGAGGCGCGTATGTATACCCAGCCTCAATTGGAAATCTATGCGGACGATGTGAAATGTTCGCATGGAGCTACTGTAGGACAGTTGGACGAAAACGCTTTGTTCTACATGCAGCAGCGTGGTATCAGCCTGAAGGAAGCACGTCTGTTGCTGATGTTCGCTTTCGTGAACGAGGTTATCGACCACATCCGGATGGATGCGTTGAAAGACCGTCTGCATCTGTTGGTAGAGAAGCGTTTCCGTGGCGAATTGAACAAGTGTCAGGGATGTGCGATTTGTAAGTAATTTGTTTTGTAGAAAATAAGGAAGGATTATGTACGATATACAGAAAATACGGGAGGATTTCCCGATACTGTCGCGGACCGTGTATGACAAGCCGCTGATTTATCTGGATAATGGAGCTACTACTCAAAAGCCGCGTTGTGTAGTGGATGCGATGGTGGATGAATATTATTCAGTGAATGCGAATGTACACCGGGGTGTGCATTTCCTTTCACAACAGGCTACTAACCTGCATGAAGCTTCGCGTGAAACCGTACGTCGTTTCATCAATGCACGTAGTACGTCCGAGATTGTCTTTACACGGGGTACGACGGAAAGTATCAATCTGGTAGCCGCTACATTTGCAGACAGCCAGATGAAGGAAGGCGATGAAGTAATTCTCTCTGTCATGGAACATCATAGTAACATCGTTTCCTGGCAACTTCAGGCGGCTCGGAAAGGCATTGTGCTGAAGGTGATTCCGATGAATGATAAGGGAGAACTTTTGCTCGATGAATATGAGAAGCTGTTCTCACCACGTACCAGACTGGTTTCAGTTACACATGTATCGAATGTGTTGGGGACCATTAATCCGGTGAAGAAAATGATAGAGATGGCTCATGCCCATCAGGTTCCTGTCCTGATAGACGGTGCCCAGGGAATTCCCCACATGAAGGTAGATGTCCAGGATTTGGATGCAGACTTCTATGTATTCAGCGGGCATAAGGTATACGGACCTACAGGAGTGGGTGTATTATATGGGAAAGAAGCATGGTTGGATAAGTTGCCCCCGTATCAAGGAGGAGGGGAGATGATTCAGAACGTCAGTTTCGAGAAAACCACTTTCAATGTACTGCCGTTCAAATTTGAAGCCGGAACTCCTGATTACATAGGTACTACTGCCTTGGCCAAAGCCTTGGATTATGTCTCTGCTATCGGTATGGAAAATATTGCGGCTCACGAACATGAACTGACTGTATACGCCATGCAACGATTGAAAGAAATTCCGGGTATGCGTATTTTCGGTGAAGCAGAACATAAAGGCGGAGTCATTTCTTTCCTGGTAGGCGACATCCATCATTTCGATATGGGTACGTTGCTTGACAGGTTGGGAATTGCTGTGCGTACCGGGCATCATTGTGCCGAACCGTTGATGCACCGATTAGGCATTGAAGGGACAGTACGTGCTTCGTTCGGATTGTATACGACAAAAGAAGAAATCGATACATTAGTAGCAGGTATCAGTCGGGTCAGCCGGATGTTTGCCTAAGAAAATATTACTTTCATCGGAAGAAATACGGGATGTAAGGATAAATCCCGATACGACAAAAGAGCCATGTCTGAGGGTAAAGACATGGCTCTTTTGTCGTATATCTTTCTTTTTTATTGGAATGAGCAGAAGAAGGTGACCAGAAAAGGTACGCTGAAATCTACCAGGAATCCGTGATAAATGGAGACAATGACAAACTCTTGTCCTGAATATCGGGTAATGATAGGCAGGGTTGTGTCCATAGTGGTTGCTCCACCGGCAGAAATGGGGGCAAGACATCCAAACCAACGTACCAACAGAGGAGCTCCTAACAGGGTTATCAGTTCACGGAAAATGTTGGCCAGGAGTGCAACTGTTCCTAACTCAGCTCCTTTATAGGTCGTAATGAAGATACTGGAGAGGGAGTAATAGCCGAATCCGGAACCTACAGCCAGGCAATCGGACAGACTCCGGCCGGACAATATTGGCCAGACGGCAGCCACTCCAGCCAATGTACCTATAATCGTCAGTAATGGCAAGAGAGCCAGACGTGGATTCAGTCTCCGGAAGCTTTTTAAGGTTTCCGGTGAATGACCGATACCGATTCCTACGCAAAACATCAGTGCACAGAGGGCATAGAAACTTATTTGGCTGGAGACCATAGTTTCGGGTATTATGTCGGCTATCCCACAAAGGGTACCCAGCAGAAAGAATGAAACGATAATCAGGCTTCCTTTCATTGTCTGGCTCCTTTCTTCCGATGAAGTCCGGCCCATAACAAGTGGGCTGCAACTGCACTTCCTAATACTCCGGCAGCAGCCAGTAGCAGTGCCTCCAGTCCCAGAGTATGCAGACTCCGTATCAGAGTTTCATTATGTCCTACTTCCAGACCCAACAAGAAGAGTAGTATCCAGATAAGTCCCATTGTTATGTGGGAGAGACCGGGAATATTCCGGTTGCGTGATAAGTAACCGGTACAGATACCGGCAAGCATGATTCCGATGACAGTAAACATAAGGTTTCGTTTTTCCAGTTTGTTGGCAAAGATAGGACAATAAATCGAAAGAAGTATGAAAAAATGAGAAAGCCTGAGTGGATAAAGTCTTCTTGATTGGAAGTATTCTGTAAATTCCGTCGGCGTTTATATAAACCTCGACGTGGTTTATATAAATTCCGACGTGGTTTATAAAAACTTCGTCGTGGTTTATAGAAAGTATGCGGTGATTTGCTTTTTGTTGAGTGCAAGAAATCTTTAGATACGGTAGTTTGGAGGATATTGTTTATAGACCAGTTGGCAATTTTGATTATCAATGAAAATTGGTGCTTTCACTTTTGCGATGAAAATGTAAGATATATGAAAAATGGCTCCAAGAACATTTTGAGCACTGTTCTTGGAGCCGGCAGATAAGGGGAACGGAACCTGTTATTTCAGTTCTTCACCGTTTTCGTTGTAATATACGGTTGATTCCTCATTGTCCTGATTTACCAGTACAATCTTGTAGGTTTTTCCACCTTCCTCGGCCTCCTCTACAGCCGCTTCCTTGACGATGAAATCGGCATAGTTCTTCTTGAGGGCATCCTGTACAGCTTGTGGGAGGTCTTTAGCATCAATCGGATTGAAATCATTGATGCTGGCTACAGTACATACGTCTGTGGTCATGTTTGTTGCGAAAGCTACTGAAGTTCCTACTCCCATTACCAATGCTACTGCTACAAATAACTTTTTCATGTTGCTTTTAATTTAAATGGTTAGACATTAATTCAATCTATGAGTTTTTAAGTATTCAAGTGTTACACTGACTATAGTTCAAATACGATGCCAAACTTTTTTGATGAAGATAATTCCTTGTTTTTCAATGGCTGATAAAAAGAAATAGAAAATTTCTGGTCTCAGAAGTGTGTAACAATTCCTCAGAATGATGTGGAATTTGTATATGATTCTACAAGGTTTAATGAGTGTAAATAGTTGATTAATAAGTGTTTAATTAAGTGTTTAATTGTAAAACTATTATAGAATTGTCTCTTGGATTAATTCTTTCATAATGTTGAAGATACTTCTTGAGAATGGTAATGATAAATACAGATTTTGGATGATCTGTTTGTGTAATATTTATAAAATGTAGATAAAAACTACCATTCCGTGCAAAGAAATGGATACACTGTGGTTCGCGTTTGCATTTTCATGTGCAGGAATGGTAGACGGTAGGTTGGTTAATATCCTCCTCCTAGTGCATGATACAGGTTGATGACCCCTTGGATTTCATCAAACCGGTCAGCGACGGTGTCGAGTTCGGCTTGTAGTAATGTCTGGCGTGCAGTAAGTACTTCCAGATAATTTTGTGAACTATGTTGCATTAAGAGTTCCGAACTCCGTAATGCGGATTGTAAGGACATACACTGCTTTTCATCAAGTCGGATACGTTCACGGGCTGTTTGCCATTGAACCAAAGCATCGTTTACTTCAGCTCCGGCATTGAGCAGACTTTGGCGGAAAGTCAGTAAAGCTTCTTCCTGTTGTGCTTGGGCTATCTTCAGATTGGCAATATTTTTGCCGCGATTGAAAAGAGGTTGTACCAAAGATCCCACAGCTGAAAGCAACCACTGACCAGGATTAATAATAGTTGCACCGGCTGCATTGGTCCATCCAGCCGAACCGTTTAGAGTAATGGAAGGATAGAAGGCCGAACGGGCTGAATTGGTTGCATAATAGGCTACTGCCAGTTGCTGCTCGCATTGTCTGACGTCGGGCCGTCTGCTTAACAGTTGTAGAGGGATGCCCGTAGAGAGAGAATCAGGGAATTGCTGTACTTCCAGGTTGGAACGTCCGATTTCCTGTGGAGACATTCCTAATAAAGTAGATAGTGTATTTTCTGTTTCATTGATTTGACGTTTTATTGAAAGGACAGAAGCATCGATTGATAGCTTGCTGGCTTCGGCCTGAGCAACTGCCATTTCGGTTGCCTGACCGGCTTTCTTTAACGCTTTCATCGTGCGTAGGTATTCTGCCCATGTTTGGGCGGTTTTCTTGCTGATATCCAGTTGTCGGTCAAGCATTAGCAAGCTGTAATAGGTATTGGCAATGGTAGCTACCAATTGAGTCTGTACAGCTTGGCGGTAGGCTTCACTTTGTTCGAGGGCAGCTTGTGCACCTCGTTTGGCATTGAGCAGTTTTCCGAAAAGGTCAATCTCCCAATCGGCAGAGACTGCCAGATTATAGGTCTTCGAGGGCTTGTTCCCGTCTGCACTGGTAAGTGTTCCTTGTGGAGTGAACGATACCGAAGGAAGATAAGACAGCCGTGAAGACATCAGTAGCGCTTCGGCTTCCTTTACTTTAAGGCGTGCAATACTGAGGTCTGTATTATGTGTTAGGCCCGTTTCAATCAGCTGTTGCAGCTGGGGGTCTGTAAAAAGCTCCTTCCACGAGAGGGATGCCAATGAAGCCGTGTCTTCCGTAACGATGGACTGACGGTATAGGCTATCTGAAACAACGATTGATGCAGGTCGTTCGTAAGTACGGTAGATATGGCAGCTGCTCAACGTGGAAGTGAGTATGATAGCAATGTATATTTTTGTTTTCATGTGTCTGATCCTTTGTATTTATTTCTTTTCGATTACCGGTTGCTGACGTTCTGGCATCAGTCTTTCCTGTAAATATTGGAATACCATAAACAGTGGGGGGACAATGAAAAGTAATGCAACGGTTCCAATCAACATACCTCCCACTGTTCCTACTCCGACCGAGATGTTTCCATTGGCACCTACTCCCGAAGAAAACATTAACGGTAGCATACCGAATATCATGGTAAGTGAAGTTATCAGAATAGGACGTAGACGAACTTGTGCAGCCGAAATGGCAGCTTGGATGATAGTCATCCCGTGACGTCGGCGTTCGGAAGCATATTCTGTCAGTAGGATAGCTGTCTTTGAAAGTAACCCAATCAGCATGATAAGTCCTGTCTGTAGGTAAATGTTGTTTTCCAATCCGAACATCCGGGCAAAAAGGAAACTTCCTGCTAATCCGAAGGGAACGGAAAGTATGACTGCCAATGGTACAAACAAGCTTTCATAAAGCGCGCATAGAATGAGGTAAATGAACACTACACAAATGATGAATACGATGGTAGTGGTGTTACCGGTACTGGATTCTTCACGAGACATGCCACCGAATTCGAAGCCGTAACCCGTAGGCAATGTCTGGGCTGCTACTTCCTGAATGGCTTTAATGGCTTGACCGGAACTGTACCCAGTAGCGGCTGCACCATTTACCTGGATGGCAGAAAACAGATTAAAACGTGTCAGCATTTCGGACCCATATACGCGTGTCAGTTTTAAGTATTGACTGATAGGACTCATATCGCCGGCATCGTTGCGCACGAAGATGCTGTTGAGAGACTCGGTATCGAGACGGAACTGAGGAGGAGCCTGTACCATGACGCGATAAAGTTTGGAGAAACGGTTCATGTTAGAGGCATAGTTACCGCCGATATAACCGGCTAATGTGCTTAACACATCGGAAGGTGATATGCCGTTTCGTTTGCAACGGGCAGCATCTACTTCCAACAGATATTGAGGAGATTTCGTATCGAATGATGTGGTGGCGCGACCAATCTCCGGACGCTTGTTCAGTTCATCGATGAATAAACGAGTGTATTTCAGCAAATCTTCTGTTGTACCACCTTTCTGGTCCTGAATATAGACCTCGAAACCACTGTTCACACCATATCCAGGAATCATCGGACGGGTGAAAGGCATAATTTCTGCACTTGATATGAAAACTGTACGACGGCTGATTTCTTCCATTACCGCATCGATGGCATCTTCCTTGCCTGGACGTTCACTCCAGTCTTTCAGACGGATGGTAAACATACCGTTGCAGGCACCCTGACCACTCAACATGGAGTTACCTGTTGTATTGGACTGAACATCTATTTGTGGAATAGTACGCAAGCAGCTGTCTACTTGTTCCATCACCTTACGTGTTTCCCGTGTACTGTTGCCCGGTGAGGTACGTACATCAATGAAAACAGTGCCCATATCTTCATTCGGTACAAGTCCTGTTTTAGTAGTTATCATCAGGAAGATAAATCCACCGCAGGCTATTACCAACAATACACTTGCCAACCATTTACGTTTCAGCATAAACAATACGCCTACCTTGTATTTCATAATCAGGCGATGGAAGGCCGTATCGAAAGCAATATGGAAACGGGTAGAGAAACTTAGTTTTTTCCCATTCCCTGCCGTCTGGTGAGGGGTCATGATGAGGGCGCATAGAGCCGGGCTCAACGTAAGTGCATTCAGTAGTGAAATGGCT
>URWP01000001.1 GCA_900551645.1 uncultured Bacteroides sp. | reverse complement strand
GACCTGGAAGAAGCCTGCACATCGCCTCGGCAATCAATACCTTTAATCTTACAGTCGCCCGAAGAAGAAACCTCAGTTTTCAATTGAGTGCAACGCAACGACTCCATCTTGACATCACCGCTACTGGAAACATCTACCGAAGCACGCTGACATTCTACCCGATTGAGCGCAATATCTCCACTGCTGGAAATCTGTGCGGTCAAGTCACCACATTTTACCGACTCAGCCGTAATATCGCCACTGCTCGAAGCCGAAAGACTGACAGGCTTTTGGGTTGTCAGTCCGTTAGCCAATTCAATATCTGAAGAACTTCCTGTCTCAAAAGAAACAACTTCCGGCGCATAGACACGTACTTCGTAAGTACATTTCCCTTTGATAGAAGTACCACGTTGCATACCGACATTCAATGTTCCATGCGATTCTTCCACACGGATACGTTCTATCAGGTTATCCGGTGCATAGATTTCAGCGTATGGAGTTGAGGTAGCCGTCTGATAATAGACCACATCTACCGAAGAAGAGGAGCTGATAGCCTGGATATCCGAAAGAGATACCTTTTTCGTTACATACGTTTTACTGGGAACAATCCCCTGGGTCTGGAACAGACCGTTTCCATTACTACTGCTTCCAGCGAAACAGCTTGATAAACTCACTGACAAAGCAACGATGAACGCTGCCAATTTTACTTGTTCAAATGTTTTCATTTCTGTTTGTGATTGATTTAAAATTTCTATTTCTACCTATTAAACGTAGTTTTCACTCAAAGGTAACAGAAAAAACAGATTTTTTTATTCTTTAATCCGAAAAACCGGCGAAATGAACCAACGCTTGTACATCAGTGTAGCCAATTGGTAAACGAAGAAAGCCGTAACAAAGCCTACCAAGGCATCAATCAGATAATGCGCCTGAATGTATACCGTTGCGCAACACAACAGGATATAGAACGGAGCCAGTACGTAAGCTAGCTTATGGTTGACTCGCCAGGCCATTATCATCACAATGGTAGAGATTCCCACGTGCGAACTCGGGAAAGCTGCCGTAGGACGTTCTCCCACTTCCTGCGAAGCTTCTACCAGATTATAGAAAAAGCCATGTTCATAGCCGGGACCCGGAATCAGGTAATCGTTCGTATTAAAATAAGTACCGATAGCCGGAAAATCGCAGGCATTCACCTTATCCATACCGATGGCCGGAAAATAGAACTGAGGTCCTGCCACCGGAACCAGGATATAAAACAGGTAGTAAATAAAGAAGGATGTCACCAGCACGAAACAGATTTTCTCAAACCACTCGAAACGGTTCAGGAAATAATAAACTACCACCACCAGAATCATAGGATAATAAAAGAAATACCCCATATTGAACGGCTCACTGAACCAGGCAGACGGACAGAGCTTACAAAACTCCACCGAAGGTTGGCAATGAAACAACCATTGTTCCAACCGGGCAAATACATGATCCAGATTCGGAAACAGGCGGTTAAACTCAAACGTATCAGGGTACCAGTACGCCAGCAAAGACATCTGCACCGCCATACGGATAAAAGCTGTCAGCCGACAAGGGAACAACTGATACAGATAAATCAGCCCGAATGTCAAGACAACGATACCCAGACGCTCCATCAGCATCAGTTCCGGATGGTCCATCCTAGAAAACAGAATCAATATCAGGATTGATGTCAGTGCATTATATATCAAGCTGATACTTTCTACGGCAAACAGTCCTCTACCACTGTGGACCCGTTCAAACAATTTCAATTCTATAGCCATCCCTCTTTCTTATACCAAGCAATTATTTCTTTGACTCCTCTCTCCAACGAATACTCCGGACGATACCCTAATTCCTTTTCCAGCGGTGTAATGTCACACCGCCAGTTGCGCTGCCTCATGATTTTGTATTTGTCACAATTCAACGTACTTGGCTTACGAAGCAATTTCGCGATATTTTCTGAAACAAATGAAATCACTTTCAACAACCACAACGGACAGATGAAACGAATCATCCACGGATTTCCCAACTCCTTCCGTATCAAATCCGAGAACGTACGACTACTGTAAACATCACCGTCCGTCACGAAATAAGACCTGCGGACTACCTGTTTGTCAATAGCCAGATAAATGGCCTGTACCAAGTCCTTCACAAAGACAAAAGTCAGGTCTTGCCGACGGAAACCGGCCATGAAATCCACATGTTTCTGAATTGATTCTATCATCAGGAAATAATCTCTTTCCCTGGGACCGTACACACCGGTAGGCCGGAAAATGACATACGGGAAGTCCCTCAGAGAGGCCAGATATTCTTCTGTATGCAACTTGCTCAGCCCATACGCAGTATCAGGTTTCGGGACATCTGTTTCTGTAATAGGCTGATAATCTTTTTCATGAATCGGGCCAAATACACTCAACGAACTGAGGTACAAGAACTGTTCGGGCACCATATCCAATTGCTGCAAGGTTTCTATAAACAGACGGGTAGCCCAATAGTTACCCATCTCGAAATCGGCCTTATCCAGACACTTGGTTACCCCCGCACAATGAATAATATAGTCCCATCCACCGTGCTGAAGTTTGTGTTTCTTCAGTTGTTCTGCCAGATGAGTACTATCCGTAAAATCCAGTTCCGCAAACTGGATACGACTATCCTGCAAGTACTTCCGGCTACTTCGTTTCCGTACACCGGCCCATACCTGAAACTCACGTTCCAGTCCTCCCTCCACCAGAAAACTTCCAATGAAACCACTGGAACCGGTCACCAATATTTTCTTCATAACACTTTGTTTCGGTTTCTAATACATATAACTGTCCATCGGCTTCACGCCCCTATTGCAAAAAAACAATTTCAGACCCGTTACATTTCAATTAAGAAAGCACAAAGATAAACGTTTTTTCAGTTTATTGTCAGAAAATAAACCGACGAAATCGCCGATGATTGCATTTATTTTGCTTACTTTGTAGATACTAACTTTAAAAAAGGAACGACATGGCTAAAAAAAAGAAAGAAAAGAAAGGCGGAAAACGCATGAAGAAAAAAGAGCTGGTAGAAATGCTTATCAGCTACATCCGCATCAGGCCGTTGGAAGCATTCAGCCTCAAACAGTTGTTTCAAGGACTCAACCTGACTACTCATCCACTGAAGATGCTCTGTACAGACATCGTTCAGGAAATGGTTGAAGATAATTTCCTCATCGAAGTAGAAAAAGGCAGATACAAACTCAATGACAAGGGACAAATACTTACCGGTACTTTCCAGCGCAAAAGCAATGGAAAGAACTCGTTTATTCCGGAAGACGGCGGCGAACCGATTTTCATCGCCGAACGAAACTCTGCCCATGCTATGAATAACGACAAGGTAAAAATAGCCTTGTGTGCCAAATGTAAGAAGAAAAGTCTGGAAGGACAGGTCATCGAGATTCTGGAACGGGCCAATACGACTTTCGTAGGAACCCTGAAAGTCAACAAAAACTATGCTTTTCTATTGACGGAAACCAGTACACTGGCCAACGATATCTTCATCCCCAAAGACAAGCTGAAAGGTGGTAAAGACGGCGACAAAGCCGTAGTAAAAATTACGGAATGGCCTGAAGAAGCCAAAAATCCACTTGGAGCGGTCATCGATATCTTAGGCAAGGCTGGTGAAAACACAACCGAAATGCATGCTATCCTGGCCGAATACGGACTTCCATACACCTATCCTCAGAATGTGGAGGCAGCGGCCGAAAAAATTCCGGCTGAAATCACTCCCGAAGACTATGCGGAGCGCGAAGACTGCCGGGAAGTGGTGACCTTTACCATCGACCCGAAAGATGCCAAAGACTTCGACGATGCTCTCTCCATCCGCCAGTTAAAACCGGGATTGTGGGAAGTAGGTGTACACATAGCCGATGTATCGCACTATGTCAAGGAAGGTAGTATCATCGATAAGGAAGCTGCCCAACGGGCAACCTCCGTATATTTGGTAGACCGTACTATTCCGATGCTTCCGGAGCGCCTGTGTAACTTCATCTGCTCCCTGCGTCCGGATGAAGAAAAACTGGCTTATTCGGTCATCTTTACCCTGAACGAACGGGCCGAAGTGAAAGACTACCGTATCCGACACACCGTTATCAAATCTAACCGCCGTTTCACTTACGAAGAAGCACAACAGATTATCGAGACCGACGAAGGAGAATATAAGGAAGAGATTCTGACCCTGAACAAGTTGGCACAGATTCTCCGCGAAAAACGAATGGCAAACGGTTCCATCAATTTCGACCGTTGCGAAGTACGCTTCGAAATTGACGAGACCGGCAAACCGCTGAGTGTCTATTTCAAAGAATCAAAAGAAGCCAACAAACTGATAGAAGAATTTATGTTGCTGGCTAACCGAACCGTTGCCGAACATATCGGGAAAGTACCTAAGAACAAGAAAGCGAAAGTACTTCCATACCGTATCCACGATTTGCCAGACCCGGATAAACTGGACAATCTGAGCCAGTTTATTGCCCGTTTCGGTTACAAGATACGGACCGGAGGCAGCAAGACGGATGTTTCGAAATCCATCAATCGCCTGTTGGCCGACATCAATGGAAAGAAGGAACAGAACCTGATAGAAACGGTTTCACTACGTGCCATGCAAAAAGCCCGTTACTCTATCCATAATATCGGACACTATGGACTGGCATTCGACTATTATACTCACTTTACCTCACCTATCCGCCGGTATCCGGACCTCATGGTACACCGTCTGCTGACCCGTTACCTGGCCGGAGGACGTACTGCCCAGGCCGACAAGTACGAAGCGCTGTGTGAACACAGTTCTGCCATGGAACAGACGGCAGCCAGTGCCGAGCGTGCTTCCATCAAATACAAACAAGTGGAATTCATGGGTGAACGCATCGGCAATGTGTACGATGGTGTCATCTCCGGTGTAACGGAATGGGGACTTTATGTCGAAATCAACGAGAACAAATGCGAAGGTATGGTTTCCATGCGCGATCTAGGCAATGACTATTATGAGTTTGACGAAAAGAACTACTGCCTTATCGGACGTCGCCACCACCAGAAATTCAGCCTGGGTGACCCGATTCAAATCAAAGTAGCCCGTGCCAACCTGGAAAAGAAGCAACTGGATTTTGTATTGGCAGACAATGTACTGAAACCGGATGTTCCGGAAACAGAAACAAAAGCAGCAGAACTGGTCAAGGAAACGAAGAAGTCCGGTAGCCGCCGTAAAAGTTCCAAGAAACGCTAAAACCCCATCAGACGAATTCAATTATCATTGAAATGTCAATTGAGCATCGCCTGAAAAGTATTTAAAAAGGTCACAACCTCCGTATTACGAAGACTGTGACCTTTCTCCTTATTTCACCCTTCTATTCAACTGATTGTTCGCCTTCTCGGGACGAGATTTCCCGATACGCTTTCCACTGGGCTTCTTTTTCTTCGACAATTTCGCTTTGTAGGCAAACGGATTTTTCTTGTTAACTACCATTTTATATATTAAGATTAATGATTCAAAAAACAGGAACTCATTTTCCCAATGTTACAGGAATTCCTGGTCTATGTGCCGTTTCCACCACTTCCCGACGATTTACTTCTACCTTTCCTTTCACCAGTTCCGGAATATTAAATGAATACAGGAAACGCCGGTAAAAATCCGGAGACTCCTGCGGCACTATAAAAGGCTTGCCGCACACACCGTTTGCATCGATATGTACCAGATAAGGATGAGTATACAACCCGTCTATCCGACGGCTGCTGAATACCAGCCACCGACTGTTACTGCTCCAGGAATGATAACTTTCTACATCCCGACTGTTGGCAGCTGTCATCGGAATACATTTCCGGGTATGCAAATCCATCAGGTACAAATCGGCATCCTTGTGCCAGATAGAGAAATTACCATAAGAGGCAGCCGTAAACACCAGAAATCTGCCATCCGGCGATACCCGAGGGAAAGAAACACTCTTTTTCAGATTATCGACCTGAAACAAAGTATCCACTTGATTCCCGAACTTCCTATTTTCAGAGTCGAAGCCGATGGCACACAAGTTATACCGTACCTGTTCAAACTCGGCAGGCATCGGCCGGGCCGTTGCCGAACAGAAATAAAGGATTTTCCCATCGGGAGAGAAAGTCGGGAAAGTTTCGAAAGCCCCGGAATCCGATAGCAACGAATCTGTCACCACCTCATGCCGACGGACATCATATACCACCACATCCGATGCCGAATCGTACACCTCTATCCGGTTGGAGTGATTCATGTGGAAGGCCTGACGTGTCTGATTAACCGAAAAAGCCACATAACTGCCAGAAGGATGCCACGACGGATAAACCAAAGTCTGGATATCCTCGTTCACCTTGGTATCCAGCTTTTCTACTCCCTCTTTTCCTGCCAGATAAGTTCCTCCTAACTTGGCACGCATATGAAACAGCATCTCCGACGGGTCTTGCGAACGGAACGAATGACAATTCATACAGTTATGCTGTGTAGATTCATTGGTCAGAATAGCCGTCTGACGGAAACTGGTCAAATCACGCTGATAAATACCCATGGTATTCCATAATTCATATCCAGGCTCTATAAGGCGATACACCAGATACGGATCGACCCTATCGGTAGAGACATGCCATCGGAAAGGCTGATAGACTACCCATTTCCCCTGTCGATTGACAAATACTTTCACTTCCAGATCCTTCCCGACCGCCATTTCCAACAACCGTTTCCATTTCTTTTCTGGAATCCGAAAACCGTCTTTACCGGAACTGACTACCAGTTTCTCCGTTCCGCAAGACACGGTTGCCACAGCTTCTTCTCCAATTTCCGTTTCCAGGCAGAAACACAAAGGAGCAATATTCGCCGGAATTGTCACATCCAGATAATCCGGGAAAATAGCCGGCTGCTCAGACAAGATTTCTTCTGCCACCGGCTCAGACGAAGAACATCCTGCTCCCATGAAAATCAACAGCAGGAACCATAAATATATGAACCGACTCTGTATCATCTGTTTTTCTATTATTTCGTAAACATGTAATAAAACCAAAAAGTATCTCCAAAACGATTCTGCAACCGATAGGCCAGACTATTATCCTGCCGACCGGTAGAAAACTGTCCGCTATATTCCCTAAAACGTCCGGCCACTTCTTCCGACACACCGTATGTTGCCCAAGTATCCGGCTCATCGGCATGCATAAAGACCCATGCTTCCTGAAAAGCGACCGGCAAAGAATAACCTGTTTCTGCTTGCTTCCAACATTCCATCAACTCACCAAAGGACTTCAAATCCTTACATAACAGACAAATAGCTCCGCAATACTGAAAAGCCGGCCGATATTCGGGATTTGAGCGGACCAGCTGAAACAGGTCCACTGCCGCTTTCTGTGAATTCGTCAGCCCCGAAACATGCTGTACACAGGCTTGCCGATCCCCCAGTTCTTCATCAGCACGGAGTAACTCCGGATGATGCAGGAAACGACGGTAAGCGCCGGCCTGTTCCGCATACATGCAGGTTTCTTCCAGTAACGATATGTATTTCTCGGCCACCGCATCATTGCCACCAATCAAATTAGTCTGTACCAAACGTAACAACAGACGCGGATTCACCGCCCGTTCCGAAGCAATCATCCCCTCGAAAGCCATTTCCTGAGCCAGAGCAAGGTTTCCCATCTGATAATAGACATCGCTCAACAGCATGGAAGCATTAACCGTTTTATTCCAGGAAATGACTGCTCCCCATCTTCCACACTGCGAATAGTAGAATAGTTCATCTCCCAACTTACCAAGATGAGAAAGAGCCAGATTCTGATAACAGGCATGCATGGCATTCTGTCCGGCACGCAAGCCCGGATAATCGAGCATCTGCTGCCACTGTCCGGTACGACTGTAATAATCCAATACCTTGATTTCATAATTTCTGGCATTGTTATAGTGCCTGATACCCTGATGGAAAATTCCAGCCAACAGACATACCTGTATTCCCCAAGAAGCCCAAGACTTCCACCCGGACAACGATTTCCTGTTCCGGTGCAGTACACAGGCAACCAACACGTTCAGCAATACAAAAATTCCCGGCAGGTAATTGACTTTCTGAGAAAGCAGCAACGGATGATAATAAGCATCGGGAGTTGCCAACAAACGCCATTCTCCGCCCCATCCCAGACCATATAGCAGCAAAGGGAGTCCGAATCCCCAAGGAATCAGCAACAGGCTTCCTCCTTTCCACCGGCTCTTTCCGCAACAAATTTCCCAAAGCACAGCCGCTATCACAGCCAACAGCAGGTGAGGGCCCGCCAACAGATATCCCACCCATGCAGTAACAGATCCATATACCATCCGCCAGCAGAAACGACTTATCCGTAAATAACCGTTCAGACAAGTCAAAGCCAGTATCAGACTCAGCACTCCATCGACATGATAATTAAAATCTATACAAGCCCAGACCACACAGATACCCGGCAACAGATACAGCAGCGGAAGAGAACAGGCCGCAGACACTTTTCTCCAGACACACTGCATCAACCAGCCTAAAGATACGACCGACACCCCCATCACCAGCGGTCCGATAAAAGGTATCAGAAAAAACTGGACAACGAAAGCAGCCAGATAAGCAGTTGCACCTCCTACCTGCCACAAGGTATCGGCAGCATATTCCTTACTGAAGCGGAACATGTAAAACTGTTCCTGATAAAAGAAATGATAGGCCAAAAAAGACTGGCAATAACCGGCTACCGCTAATCCCAACAGTAACCAGCCTCCCCCACTCATGACATGTTTTTTCCAAGTATCCATGTAGCTTCTTTAAAAATTCCAGTGTTTCGTATAAACGCCCAAAGGTATAAAAGATTCCTAAAGAACACATAAAAACGGCCCAGGAAAAAGACCGGTAAAAAACGAACGGACGTATCAGACAAAACAAACGGACATCTTCAGTAAAACATCCGTTCGTTTTAAATCAAACAACCGGACATTTTTCCAGCAAATATATCAACGGTGTAATCGCATACATTTTCAGGAGGGAAAAGCCCAATGCATCAATTTTTTCGTACCTTTGCCAATTATCAGAAACAAAGCATTATGAGTCCGTTAGATTATACACACATACTGACTAAGGCGGTGGACGAGCTATCAGACAGCCAATCCTATCAAGGACTATTCCACCAGCACAGGGAAGGAGAACCACTTCCATCGGGAAAATCGCTGCAACGCATCGTAGAACTGGCCCGTTCCATCCTCTTTCCGGGATATTTTGGAAATTCCACCATCAACAGCCAGACCATCAACTACCACATTGGAGTAAATATTGAAGAACTCTTTGAACTGCTGACCGACCAGATTCAAGCCGGGCTCTGTTTCGGTGTGGAAAACTCTGGCATCCAGGAATATGAATCTCCCTGCCGTGCCACATCGGCCAAACTTGCTGCCGAATTCATCAGTCGCTTGCCCGAAATGCGGCAAATTCTGGCTACCGATGTGGAAGCCGCCTATTATGGTGATCCGGCAGCCACCTGTTTCGGTGAAATCATCTGCTGTTATCCGATTATCCGTGCCATCACGAATTACCGGATTGCTCACGAACTGTATAAACTGAATATTCCACTTATTCCGCGCATCATCACCGAAATGGCACACTCGGAAACGGGTATCGATATTCATCCGGGCGCACAGATAGGACACCACTTCACCATCGACCACGGAACAGGAGTTGTCATTGGTGCGACCTGCATCATCGGAAACAATGTCAAACTGTATCAGGGAGTCACCTTGGGAGCAAAAAGTTTCCCGTTGGACGACAACGGAAACCCTATCAAAGGAATCCCTCGCCACCCCATTCTGGAAGACGATGTCATTGTCTATTCCAACGCTACCATTCTGGGGCGTATCACCATCGGTAAAGGAGCTACCATCGGCGGTAACATCTGGGTAACGGAAAGCGTAGAACCGGGAGCCCGCATCGTACAACGGAAAAGCAAGGATTTCTAAGCTATTCACAAACAGCCGTCATACCAAGCATTTTATGTACAAACAGTTGACCGACTGACTGAAAATACCTATTTTTGCACAATCATTTGAAATTACGTAATTAAATCAACATGAATCAAGAATTCGAGCTGATAGCCAAAACCTTCCAAGGGCTGGAAGAAGTGTTGGCACAAGAACTCACCGAGTTAGGAGCGAGCAACATTGAAATCGGACGCCGCATGGTTTCTTTTACAGGCGACAAAGCTATGGTGTATAAAGCCAATTTCTGCCTGCGTACCGCCATCCGTATCCTGAAACCCATCAAACATTTTACTGCCCAGACAGCAGACGAAGTATACGATGCCGTAAAAAGCATAGCCTGGGAAAACTATCTGGACAACATGAGCAGCTTTGCCGTAGATGCCGTAGTCTTCTCAACCGAGTTCCGTCATTCCAAGTTCGTGGCTTATAAAGTAAAAGATGCGATTGTCGACTATTTCCGCGAAAAGACCGGCAACCGTCCGTCTGTACGTATCAATAACCCGGACCTGTCCATCAACATCCACATAGCCGAGAACCAGTGTACCCTTTCACTTGACAGTTCCGGTGAATCATTGCATCGCCGCGGCTACCGTCAGGAACAGGTAGAAGCTCCGTTGAACGAAGTACTGGCTGCAGGTATCATCCTGATGACCGGCTGGCGCGGGGAATGCGACCTGATTGACCCGATGTGCGGTTCAGGTACCATACCTATCGAAGCAGCTCTGATTGCCCGCAACATTGCTCCGGGTGTGTTCCGCAAGGAATATGGCTTCGAAAAATGGAAAGACTTCGATCAGGAACTGTTCGACTCCATCTATAACGACGATTCACAGGAAAAAGAATTCACACACAAGATATATGGGTACGACAATAACCCGAAGGCAAACGAAATCGCTACCCACAACGTAAAGGCAGCAGGCGTCAGCAAGGATGTTGTATTAGCTATACAGCCGTTCCAGCAGTTCGAACAGCCTTCAGAAAAGAGCATTATCATCATGAACCCGCCTTACGGGGAACGAATCTCGTCGGAAGACTTGTTGGGACTGTATCAGATGATCGGTGAACGCTTGAAACATGCCTTTGCCGGTAACGATGCCTGGATTCTGAGCTACCGTGACGAATGTTTCGACCAAATTGGCTTGAAAGCCTCTGTAAAGGTACCTCTGTTCAACGGTGCCCTGGAATGCCAACTCCGCAAATACCAACTTTTCGACGGTAAATTCAAAGATTTCCGCAGTGACAATAACGAACTCAAGCCCAAACGGGAAGGAAACGAAAACAAACCGTTCAAACGTCCACGTATGACAGCAGAAAAAGCCAATTACGACCGTAACAAACGTTATGAAGGCCGTAGCAGACGGAATGAAGATGAACGCGATGAACGCAAAGGAGGATTCCGTGATCGCAAAGAAGGTTTCCGAAAAGACCGCAAGGAAGGATTCCGCGAAGACCGGGAACGACGCAATAAATTCCGTTACAAAGACGAGGAAAATCCACGCCCGAAACGTCCAAGTACGGATGACGGACGTCCCAAGCCAGGCCCCCGTGTACAGTATATGCACGATTTGCGCAAGAAAAAAGAAGAATTGAACGAAGATTGATAAAACCCGATAATTCATGAAACGCGTATTCCATTTCATATTGTTTTGCTGTATGATGGCACTGAGCGCTACCGCACAAGAAAAAAAGGCATTTACCCTGGAAGATGTCATTCCGGGTGGAGACAACTATTTCAACCTGGTGCCTAAATCAATGCCCGGCCTGCAATGGTGGGGAGACGTCTGTGTCCGTACCGATGTGGAGGCTATCCAACAAATTGATTTAAAGAACGGCAAAGAAAAACCGCTCGTCACACTGGAAGAGATTAACGCAGCCTTGTCCGGCAACAACCTGCCGTATAAGCCGGAATATTCCATCAAACCGCTGCGTACTTTGTCCGGCGCTTCACTGCCATGGGGTGACCGGAAAGTCATCCTGCTCTACGGCAAAGCAGGCAACGAACAAATCAGCGAAAACTACATGTTTTTCTATGACTTCGGAAAGAAACAGATTACCAACCTATTCCGTATTCCGGAACAGGGAGCTACCAACTACGATTTCTGCAAAGCCAACGGTTACCTGGCCTATACAGCCGGCGACCACCTGTACATTGCCCACCAGGGTGCAAACAGCCAGGCTGTCAGCCCGAAGAAAGACAATGAAAAACTGCATGACATCGTATACGGACAGGCCGTACACCGCAACGAATTCGGTATCTACAAAGGTACTTTCTGGAGCCCGAAAGGTACTTATCTGGCATTTTATCGCATGGACCAGAGTATGGTAACTGATTATCCGCAAGTAAATACCTCTACCCGCATCGCTACCTTCGAACCGGACAAATATCCGATGGCAGGTATGACCAGCCATCAGGTAACAGTAGGTGTTTATAACATAGCATCCGGCAAAACGGTATACCTGCAGGCAGGCGACCCGACCGACCGCTATTTCACCAACATCAGCTGGTCACCCGATGAAAAAAACATCTACGTCATTGAACTGAACCGCGACCAGAACCATGCACAACTGGTGCGTTACAATGCTGAAACCGGTGCGAAAGAAGCTGTTCTCTATGAAGAAACCCATCCGAAATACGTAGAACCTCAGCAACCGCTGATTTTCCTGCCATGGGACAGCAGTAAATTCCTGTATCAAAGCCAACGGGACGGTTTCAACCATCTGTATCTGTTCGATACAGCATCCGAAATCACTCCGGTTGAAAAAGAAGCAAAAGCAGGAGGAACCTACAAGGAATCACTCAAAGTGACTCCATTGACCCAAGGCGACTGGCTGGTACAGCAGGTATTGGGATTCAATCCGGCCAAGAAACAGGTCATCATCGGAAGTACGGAAATCTCTCCGTTACAAACCAATATCTTCACCGTCAATGTAAACGACGGGAAACGTACCTTAATCGGCAAGGAAGACGGTATGCACTACGCCCAGTTATCAGCCAGTGGTACTTATGTGATAGACAACTTCAATTCGTTCAGTGTTCCACGTGAAATCAGCCTGTTGCCGACCAACGGAAAAAAGGGTACCGTACTGCTGACCGCTACCGACCCGCTGATTGAAAACTACAACTTGCCGGAAATCACGCTGGGTACTTTGAAATCGGCTGATGGTAAGACAGACCTTTATTACCGTCTTATCAAACCGGTCAACTTCGATCCAAATAAAAAATATCCGGCCATCATTTATGTATACGGTGGCCCGCATGCCCAACTGATTCATAACAACCGCTTCTACGATGCCCGTGGATGGGACCTGTACATGGCTCAAAAAGGATATGTCATGCTTACGGTAGACAGCCGTGGCAGCGATAACCGCGGATTGAACTTCGAGAACTGCACCTTCCGCCACCTGGGTGAAGAAGAAATGAAAGACCAGGTAGAAGGAGCCAAATTCCTGCAATCGCTACCTTATGTAGATGCAGACAAAATCGGCGTACACGGTTGGAGCTTTGGAGGCTTCATGACCACTAACCTGATGCTGACTTATCCGGAAATCTTCAAGGTAGGAGTAGCCGGCGGTCCGGTTATTGACTGGCACCTGTACGAAGTAATGTACGGCGAACGTTATATGGACAGTCCGCAAGACAATCCGGAAGGTTATAAAAAATCTAATCTCCGCGAAAAGGCCGGTAACCTGAAAGGCCGTCTGCAGGTCATCATCGGTGGAACAGACCCGACGTGTGTACCGCAGCACACCTATACTTTCCTGCGCGCCTGCATCGAAGCCGGTACCCATCCGGACCTGTTCATTTATCCGGAAGACGGACACAACATGATGGGAAGAGATCGGGTACACCTGCATGAACATATCACCCGTTATTTTGAAGATTACCTGAAATAAACCAATTAAACCTTTACAACGATATGAAGCTTTTATTATTAGGTTCAGGTGGACGCGAACATGCCTTGGCATGGAAAATCGCCCAAAGCCCGAAAATCGAAAAATTATACATCGCTCCGGGAAATGCCGGAACACGTGAAGTAGGCGAAAACGTAGCCATTAAAGCCGACGACTTCGATGCCATCAAACAGCTGGTACTAGAAAAAGGCATCGACATGGTAGTAGTAGGGCCGGAAGACCCGCTGGTAAAAGGCATTTATGACTATTTCAAGAACGACGAAGCGCTGAAGGCCATTCCGGTCATCGGTCCGTCAAAAGCCGGAGCCGTACTGGAAGGTAGCAAGGAATTTGCCAAAGGCTTCATGCAACGTCATCATATTCCGACAGCCGGTTACAAAAGTATAACCGCCGCAAATCTGGAAGAAGGACTGGCTTTCCTGGAAACACTGGAAGCTCCATACGTACTGAAAGCTGACGGTTTGTGTGCCGGAAAAGGCGTACTGATTCTGCCAACTCTGGAAGAAGCCAAGAAAGAACTGAAGGAAATGCTGGGTGGTATGTTCGGCAACGCCTCATCGACCGTAGTCATCGAAGAGTTCCTGAGTGGTATCGAATGCTCTGTATTCGTGCTCACCGACGGAAAAGACTACAAGATTCTACCGGAAGCAAAGGACTATAAGCGTATTGGCGAAGGCGATAAAGGGTTGAACACAGGTGGTATGGGTTCCGTATCTCCGGTTCCGTTTGCCGATGCTGACTGGATGAAAAAGGTGGAAGACCGCATCATCCGTCCGACTGTAGAAGGACTGGCTGCCGAAGGTATCGACTACAAGGGTTTCATTTTCTTCGGCCTCATCAATGTAAAAGGTAATCCGATGGTCATCGAATACAACGTACGCATGGGAGACCCGGAAACAGAAAGTGTCATGCTACGTATCAAGAGCGACCTGGTAGACCTTTTCGAAGGAGTTGCCGCCGGTAACCTGGCTGAGAAATCTCTCGAAATAGACCCGCGTTCTGCTGTTTGCGTCATGCTGGTATCGGGCGGTTATCCGGAAGCCTACGAGAAAGGATTCCCGATGACAGGTATCGAAGAAGCAAAAGCAGGTGGCAGTATTGTTTTCCACGCAGGAACAGCCTTAAAGGACAATCAGGTAGTTACCAGCGGTGGACGCGTCATTGCTGTCAGCTCTTACGGAACCAATAAGGAAGAAGCCTTGGCTCTGTCATTCGAAAATGCCGGAAAAATTCACTTCGAAAAGAAGTATTTCCGTTCCGACATCGGATTCGATCTGTAACCAATCAAGAGAACTATGTCTGTAAAAAACAGATTCCAATATCAGATAGCAACGGGTAGAATGACTCTTCCCGTTGCTATTCTTTTGTCATTGGTGTTCTGCGGAATCTCCTATCAGGGTTGGGAAAGCCTGTATGCGTGGCTTATCTGTGCCTGCGTCACCTACCTGATTATTGAGTTGAACACCACCTTTGCCCTGATACGGACACGTACTACCCTCCCCTCTTCCTTTTTTCTGGTCTGTTTTTCCGTCTGTCCGTTCCTACATACTTTCGGAACCGAAACCTTTCTGCCGCTATTATTCATCGGGATGCTTTTCTCGCTGTTCAAAAGCTTCGAATCACCTTATGCATCGACTACCATTTATCATGCCTTCTGCTGTGTTGGTATCATCGGAATCATCATTCCACAGACACTTTACCTGACCCCTGTCCTGTATCTGCTGATGATTCAACTCCGCTCCCTGAATCCACGTACCTTTTTTGCCGGTTTATTGGGACTGCTAACTCCTTACTGGTTGGGAGGTTGTTACCTTCTCTACAAAGGCAACTGGCTGGAAACGACCCAAAAATTCTACCAACAGCTGATACCAGCTATACCCAATTATCACCTGCTAGGATGGGACCAATACCTCTCGTTAGGAATCTTGCTGGTCATCACCCTTCTTTGTACGGCACAAAGCTTGACTCAAACCTATCAGGATAAGGTACAGACCCGTATTCTGTTACGGACACTCATGGCACTGGAAATTATTATCATTGCTTTCATTCTGTTACTTCCTGCCTCTTTCAACGGACTGTTCCCAATATTGCTGATATGTAGCTCAGTATTTTTCGGACATTTCTTTGCACTGGTATTCAATCGATTCACACAAATCAGTCTGTGGATTATCTTCATACTTTTAGGAATCATGACACTTTTCAATGTATGGATGCATTTTTACATTATCTGACGGAATGGGGGTACATCGGTATGTTCATTTCCGCCTTTCTGGCAGGAACCATCCTGCCCTTCAGCTCAGAAGCCGTATTACTGGCCTGCATCGGACTGGGACTGGACCCGATATGGTCTACCCTCTCCACCACTGCCGGAAACGCTTTGGGTGGACTGACCTGCTACTGGATAGGACATTTGGGCAAAATGGAATGGATAGAAAAATACTTAAAAGTAGACAAGAAACAGCTGGATAAGGCTGCACGCTTCATTCACGGGAAAGGAGCGTGGATGGCTTTATTCTCTTTTTTACCCGTCATTGGCGACGCTATCCTTATCGTACTCGGACTGATGCGGGCACATATAGGTATTGTCACCGTCTCTATGACCTTAGGCAAACTGGCACGGTATGTCCTGCTGGTAGCCGCTGCTCTGGGACTTATTCATCTATTCTAACCTTTTCTTCAACAACAGAACTTCTATGATTCAAATTGAACAGACAGCCGACGGCAGTCAAACACTCTTCGTTCCGGAACTGAACGAACACTATCACTCAGTAAAAGGAGCTTTGACAGAATCAGAACATATCTTTATCCGCATGGGACTGGAACATAGTAGCGCAGAAAGCCCTCATATTCTGGAAATCGGATTTGGCACAGGCCTGAACGCTTTTCTGACTCTATTGGCTGCAGACAAAATGCAGAAATCTATCCATTATACTACCTTGGAACGTTATCCGGTCAGTCAGGAACTTATCCGACAACTGACCTACCCCGAACTTATCTGTCCGGAAAGAGCCACTGATTTTCAGGCCCTACACCAAGCTAACTGGAATACAGATGTCCGACTGACTCCTTATTTTACTCTTTACAAAGTAGAAACTGACTTTACCTCGTATACCTTTCCCAATACCTACGATGTGATTTACTTCGATGCCTTCGCACCGGAAAAGCAACCGGAAATGTGGACCCAACCTCTATTCGATACCTTATACAGACAACTGAACTCTCAAGGTATTCTGACTACTTATTGTGCCAAAGGAGCAGTAAGACGTATGCTGCAGGCGGCAGGGTTTACAGTAGAACGTCTGCCTGGCCCTCCGGGAGGCAAACGGGAAATCCTACGGGCTACTAAAGAAAAAAAATGACAGAAGAACAAACTACAACATTTGTTCTTCTGTCAGAATACAAGTGCTTCTTTCTAAAAGCTCAGTTTAATGAATTTGTTCTCCCAAGGAGCGAACTGAACGGAAGCTTTTCTTTTCAATGGAGCACCTACCACATCACATTCAGTAATCCGTGATATATTGATTTTTCCTGCTTCCACTTCAAAACGGGCAGGCTTACCATCTACTTCACGAAGCTGCAACATAACAGCTCGTTCTCCTTCTACCGGCTTCATATTCACCAGCAACAGATTCTCTGGAAGAATACGGAACAACGAAGCAGGCTGTAAGGGAGTACCTTTTTCATGACCGGCAGGTAAAACTCGTGTCAGGAACGGAATCCGGTTCTCCCAAGCAAAACGGGTAGCATATTGATTACTTGCGTTTGTATCAGAGCTAATGAAATAACTCCACTGAATTTCTCCCATCTGATCGGCATTGAAATTGGTAACCCAATAGTTATTCATCGGCCACGAATACATATTCGTTGACTGCGGAACTGCACCAGCCTGATAACGTCCGGTATTGATAGCCCCGAACTGCATCAACGGAATTTCCTGACTACCCATTACCACTTGTCCCTTATCACTACGGGCAGCGGCAAAATTCTGTACGGTATACCAGTCATTGGAAGAACCCGGAATCTGGTCTACACCCGCTTCAATTGTTCCTCCCGGTACATCCAGATGGATTTTTCCATCAGACATTTCGAACGGGAAAGAAATGTATACTGCTTCAGGATCAGTCACCGCCTTTTTGCGCAAACGATAAACTACTTCTATTTTTTTCTCCACCTTGAAAATCCGATATTCTACCATCAGATTATCCGGTTCCCGTCCGGCTACGGTTTCTCCCCGGAAACGATAAGTATCCCAGATATCACCCGATTCGAATGCCTCGAAACGAATACGTTCCGGACGACGACGCAGAAATTGAGGAGCCTTATACTGTTCCATCGGATGACGACTATCAATAATTTCATAAATAAACTCACCCATTTCCCATTCCGCATTCGGTGTCAGGATATCGCAGCCCAACTCTTTATCGTACAGTTGACTGATAGTACCTTTAGCAGGATTGAACGTTATCCGATACCAATTATTCTCCACTGTCTTATCTGGTAATTGAGACTGCCTTTCTTCAGTTTCAACCGGTTCATTCTTTAACCGGATATAATATTGTGCATACCCCAGTGCAGGAACATCCTTTACATACAGTGACCAATATGTACCGTCTGAACGACGTTCACCAGGTTGTGCCGGAATGATATTTCCTAGCGCATCTACAATCTCGAATGCCTTGTCACGGGGTAGAATCTGATGATCAATATAGGCTTTGGCAATGCCGCTGTATGTCCAGTTCAACGTATTGAACACGGCAATCGAAGGAACATCTGCCTTCGGAACATAGGCCTGCAACAATCCCATAACCTGTTCGCCCAACAACCCACAATGACGATAAGCCTCCCATGCATAAGATTGCTTCAGAGAACGCTGTTCCCAAGTCTCCACTCCATAAGGATTACGGACACTTTCGCTATATCCAAAAGTGTGTTCATCGTAAAACAGCAACGACTGATTGATAGCATCAATCTGTTCATTAGCATTTTCCGGAAGCTTTGCTCCCAACATTTTGGCAAATGACAAACCACCCTGATCGGCAATCACATTCGAATGAGTAACTCTTGAAATCGCCGCTTCTCTTGCTCCTGATGCAAAACCGTCTGTCCACCAGTCCGGCCAAGCTCCACGGATAGTCTGAATCCTGTCCGCATAGTTTGTCTCTACTTTCTTAAACAACTCACTCGCTACCGCTGTACGCATTTTAGGCCATTCATATTTCTCATTCCAGCGCTTTACCATTTCACAGCTACGGGTAGAAGGAGGAGCATTGTCTGTAAAATATCCGGAATGCTGGGCAGCTACGATATCAAACGGATAATCCTTTGCTTCCATCTGATCCAGGTAATCAAGTACACGAGTTTCAAAGCGATTGAAATCACCTGTCTCAACTCCCCAGAAATTACCTTGATTATAGTGTTCGGCCCGATACGTCAGAATCTTCTTGCCTGAAGGAGATTCCCACCAGAAAACTGTAGGCTTATCGAAACAAATCAATGCCCGGTGGCCATGTGTTCCCATATTGACATACTTTACACCAGCATCTGCAAAATACTCACTGAAACACCAACCGATACCATTTACATCATTTTGCATGGCTACTTCTGCCCGTAGTCCGGCCTCCCGAAACTGTTTCAACGGGTATAAGGAAGCAGCCAATGTTTGTTCATCAGGTAACTCATCAAAATTCAGATACATGGTAGCAAGTTCAATGCGTCCCTCTTTCACCCGCTTCTTCAGACGGGAAACCTGTTCGGCCGGACGGCATTTCAAATACTCGCTTACCGCCCAGGCAATCTCGCATGTCCAGCGGAACTTGGCATCATCCGGATACTGATCGGTAGCATCACAATAATCCAAGGCGTAGTCAATGTAACGGAGATGTTCTGCCAGAATTTCCATCTGCGAACGTGTATACCCGATATCTGTATGGGTATGCTGTACCATATTAACCTGCCAATGACGTACAGGTTTCACTGTAACAGCAGACTGATGCGTATCACCGGCATATGAAACAGACAACGGTATCTGCTGTTCATTTTTGATTTCATCCAACTCAAACGAACAGATATTTTCTCCTTCAGACAACCGGATATTCTTAACCTGTCCGTTAAAGTTGACAGTCGCTTGAGTGGAAACTCCCTGATGTTCAATAATGACCTGTACTTCCTGTTTTAATCCACCGGCTGTTCTATACAAAGCAGGAACAGCCCGGGTTCTGATTGACTCAGAAGAAGCAGGCACTGCTGTAACCCATGCCAACAGACAAACAGCCACCTTTAAAAAATACTTGATGTTCATAGTTCTGAGAATTAAGATTAGACATTCTTTTTCCTTTTTTGCAGACGGAAAGATATCCATCCAAGATAGAGCAGGCACAAAAGTAACAAGGACAACCCTGCTACCTGTCCCAACGCATCCGACAATACACCCATCAGCGGAGTAATCAAAGCTCCACCAGAAACACCCATAATCATCAGAGCTGAAATTTCGTTATCACGTTCCGGCAAATGCTGCAAAGCATACGAAAAGATAATCGAAAATACGTTCGAACAAGCCAAGCCAACAATAACAACCAGAATAGAAATCCACAACAAGCTATCGGCCATCAGTAACAAGACAAAACCGATGACAGCAATTCCCATACAACATTGCATAAAACGGTCGGACGCAATCCTAGCCAACAGAAAGGCTCCGATAAATGCACCAATAGTACGAGCTGAAAAATAAAGGCTGCTTCCTAGTCCTGCTTCACTGACTGACATACCGGTCTTCTCTATCAACAATTTGGGAACTGTAGTATTCAAACCGACATCAATTCCGACAATGAAAAGAATTCCTAGAAACAACATTCCGATATAACGATCCTTAAACAGAGAGCATACCGTAGCAAAGGTAGATGTCTGTACTGTTTTCTTTCCTTCTTCATGTACTCCTACCAGCAGCCAGACAAGAGACAACAATGTTGTTGCAGCATAAACGGCAAATATCAATTTCCAATCGCCCCAAAAAGAAGCTGCAGCTCCTGCAATCAGTGGACCTAAGAAGGAAGAAACCGCTTTCAAAAACTGTCCCAAGGTCAAGACACTGGTTACTTTTCCAGGAGACACAACACTGGCCACCATCGGATTCAAAGAGACCTGCAGAATGGTATTCCCAATTCCCAATAAGGCAAAAGCCAGTAAAACACTAGTAAAATCATAGAAAAACAAGGGTAACAACATCGCCACAATAGTAATACCCAACGAAACCGCTACCGTATTTCGCCGACCAATCCGTCCCATCAACATACCAGCAGGAATTGAAAAGACAGCAAACCATAAGAATACCATCATCGGTATCAGATTGGCCAATGTATCCGACAAGCCGAAATCATGCTTGACATAGTTCGTCGAAATACCAACAACATCTACAAATCCCATCACAAAAAATCCGAACAGGATGGGCAAGATAGCGAACTTTATATCCGATTGCTTCATAACAGACAATTTAATATGAATCTTTGGGCTGAGTACCCATTTCTACTTCCAGAATACCACCTTCTGAAAATGCAGCAAAAGGCAGACTTGGTTCATGCAAAGATTTCCCATTCAACAAGTATTGCTGAACATAACCATTCTCCGGCATATTACCTTTTACTTGAATAACAAACTCTTTTCCGGAATAATATTTCGGATTCAGCTGAATTGTAATTTTATCAAATAAAGGAGCACCCAAGCCGAATGAAGGCTTCGAATCTGTAAGTCCTTTGACATCAAAAAGTCCCATTGAAGAAATTACATACCATGCCCCCAACTGTCCTTGGTCTTCATCCTGTCCATATCCATATCCGTGGATTCCGTCCGTTCCGTAGAACTCATTCAGGATAGCACGTACCCATTTCTGTGTGAGCGAAGGACGGCCAGCTTCATTGAATAACCATGAAATATGAAGGCAAGGCTGGTTGCCCTGATTGTACAATGTCTGCAAACCGGCAAAAGCTCCCACTTCTGTTCCACCGCTGAAAATCATCTTCTGCGAAACCGTAAAGATACTGTCAAGACGGGCATTGAAAACATCGGCACCAACTTTACCAACCAGTCCTTTTACATCATGCGGTACATAGAACGTATACTGCCAGGCATTCCCTTCCTGAAAACCACGCCATACCTGCATCGGATTGAAATTATCGACAAATTGTCCATCTTCTTTCTTCGGACGGATAAAGTTGGTTGATGGATCATACAGACGCTCCCATCCTTTGGACAAGTGCATCAACTGATTATAATGGGCAGAATCTCCTACCTGTTTAGCCCATTGAGCCACAGCCCAGGAACTGTACGAATATTCCAACGTATGAGAAGCCGAGAACATGAAAGTTTCATGATACCCTTCTCCTTCATCGGCATGAGGTACATAACCATATTTTACAAACTCTTTCGTATTAACCTTACCTGCTCCAAAAGGACGGTTCTCACCATCCAGTTCATTTTTCAGACAAGCTTCATAAGCTAACTTCGTATCAAAGTCACGAATACCACACTCGTAAGCACCGGCAATAATCGTCGGCAGCAGATTCGTTCCTACTCCAGATACATAACGGTTATTCGCCAATCCATCTGCCAGCCATCCGGCATCCTGGTAGGCTTGCAGATGACTGCTGATATAATCGGAAATATATTCCGGATAAGCCATAATCCAAAGCTGAGAAAGATTCCACTGAGCTCCCCAGGCAGCATCTGTATTATAGATGTTATGAACCGGCTTGCCATCCTTCATCTCCAATTGTCCTATCGAACCATCATTTTTCGGATAAGCACCATTGACATCGTTCGCCAATCCACGTCCCAACAACGCATGATACAGACCTGTATAGAACTTCACCTTATCTTCTTGCTTAGAAGTCTCCACCCGGATACGTCCTAAGTATTCTTCCCAAGTCCGATGTGCTTGTTCTTTTGCCTCATCAAAGGAAAGATCTTTTGCCTCAGCCTCTAAATTCAAGCGGGCATTCTCTACAGATGTATAAGACAAACCTATCTTAGCTGTTACAGAATCAGCCTCCGGGAAATCATAAGTCAAGTAAACACCGGCACCAATCCCTTTGAGTTCTCTTGCTCCCGGTTGTTGCTTCTCTCCCTGGAACGTACCAAACGATGATGGCTGTTTATCCAATACGGCCGAGAAATATAAAGGAACTTGCGCTCCCGGCTGGTACTTCTTGACATATTCCGGCAGGGTAATCACCCAACCTTCTACCCGTCCGTCTTCTGTATAAGAGACAAAAGCATCTGCTACGGCACCACTTTCTCCCTGACGATTTCCAATATCAAACAAAAGATGGTTTTCTGCTCCTTTCGGAAAATGAAAACGCTGATAAGCCACACGTGGAGTAGCGGTTACTTCTGCCCGTATCTGATAATCGTCCAACAATACTGAATAATAACCCGCCGTAGCCACTTCGTTCGCCCGATCAAAATGCGAGCGATATCCGGTTTTTATACTATCGGTGGGTAAGCCAGGAACAGTTATCAGTTTTCCGGTAGTAGGCATCAACACAATTCCCCCAACCTGAAATTCGTGTAAACAAGGAAAACCTTCAATCGAATTTTCCCGATAATCATAACCCGTAGCCTCCCAACCTGAAGCATTTCCCAAATGCCCATTCGTCGAAGGTCCTGGTTTAGCCATTCCAAACGGCATGGCACCCGGAGCAAAATGAAACCATCGGCAATGTGCGGTTCCGATACGCGGTTCTACATATTGTGTCAGCGACTCCTGTTCTCTCTTCTCGGAAGAAGTAGAAATACAAGACTGCAAAACAAATGAACACGCAATCAATATAGAATAATAAATCGATTTCATAGACATAGATTTTCTGTTAACATTCCAATCATTCTTTATCCAATTTCGCTAAAGCATATTGATAAGCACCTAAAGCAATGGAACGGCTTGCTCCTTGTTTGGAAATCGCCACACCAATACGCTTATAAGGATCATAATCCACCCAGCGGTCCGTTCCCGGTACTTGCACCTGAGTAACTTGCCCTTTCAGGAATTCCCGTAATTCATCCAGATTCTCCAGATTAAAAGGCTTCATCTGCAAGCGGGCAAACCGATTACCGTTCATCATACCTGTTGTACCCGACAATTCCCGCATCAATGCCGGAAGAATATACTTCGAAGCACCGGACAAACCGCCTCCTATCACTACTAATCCGTCAATCAATGTAACGGCAGAAGCAATGGCCTCGCCAGCCATTTCACCCAGTTCTTCAAAGGCTGTTATTGCGGCCTGCCGGTTACCCGGACGACAGCCTTCAGCGATATCGAATATATCTTTAGGAGTTAAATCACTAGTATCACCCGAATGTTCCTGATATACCCGTTTAACCGCCCGGATACTCACACTTTCCTCAACAATATAATCCGGATATTTTTTATTACGGAAACACCAGACATCACCACCGGTACCATTATCTCCTATCAACAGTTCATTGTTGATAACAACCCCGGCACCGAATCCGGTACCTAATGTAATTCCCAACAGGTTATGATATTGTTTACAACTACCTGCTTCCTTCAACTGACGGTTCACATCGGGCAAAACACCGGTAAGCGCTTCTCCATAAGCGAACAGACTACCGTCATTGTTGATGAATACAGGAATTCCGAAATGCTCCTGCAAGAACGGACCTAAAGCTACACCACCCCGGAAAGAAGGGAAATTGGGTAAATCTCCAATAATCCCTGCTTCATAATCGGCCGGTCCGGGAAAAGCAAAACTGATAGCCACAGGTTCTTCCGTCAATGCTTCTTTTACTTGACTAAATCCCTGCAATAAAACTCGTAAGCAAGCATCCAAATCATTCACTTCCGAACGCAGATGTACGGGCGTTACTATCTCTTCATTGTTACGGATTGCGGAAAATACCAGATTGGTTCCTCCGGCATCCAGTGTCATCACGATACGATTTTCTGTCTTCATGGCCTTTATTGTCTGAAACGTACATACGCTTTGATAGTTCCACATTCCTTCCCTTCCGAAGTTCCATACGGACGGATGGTATATTCTCCTACCGATGCCGGAACGATAAAGGTTTCCGCATAATGAACGACAAACGGCTCAAAGGCATTCGTCGGACTTTCCACGATCAGTTCATCACCTTCTACTACATTAAAGACATTCACACCATCATCGGTATGATGAGTGACCGGTTTGGTAAACCAATGACGACGGGTTTCGATGAATTCATTTTCGTGCAATCCTGTTCTTTCTTCCCGCCAGCCGTCTCCTTCGGCAACTGGTTTAACCTGGTTTACCAAATTGTCACGGGTAAATTCTGTCTGACGTTCCCACTGGATAACATGTGAGCCATGACCAATATTAATCGGACGAGGAAGACCGTCCAGTCCAAAACGTCCCCAATCCCACAACTTGAAGGTAAATATACTTGGTGTAGCACTGATCTCCAAGACCATGGCTCCGGCCCCGGAACAATGGATCGTTCCATTCGGAATCAGGAAATGATCGTGCTTCTTGGCCGGCCAGCGGTTCACATACTTTTCTGCCTCAAAAGGTTTTCCGGTATTCTGCGACTCCTGCAGGGCTCCGATCATTTCCTCCGGATTTACACCAGTCTTTAATCCTAAAAATACCGTAGCTCCTTCTTCCGCATCCAACAGGTAGTAACTTTCATCCTGTGTATAATAGATACCAAACGTATCACGAATGTATTGTGTCGTAGGATGAACCTGCAAACTCAGGTTTCCACCACCAATTGTATCCAGGAAGTCAAAACGAATCGGGAAATCCTGTCCGAAACGAGATTCTACCGGACCACCCAGCAACGCGCGGGTCTGATGGAAGACCACATTATTGGAAGGCATCTCAAACAATTCTCCTTCTACATTCAGATACAAACTGTTTTCTTCGGGTACACAGTCGAAACACCAACCGTAATTAGCCGGTTCCGGATCCAATCCACAAACCCGTTTCATCCATTGTCCGCCCCACGGAGCTGGATCAAAGAACGGAACTACACGGAACGGCTGATGCGCAGTCTTAACCAAACCTGCCAACATCGTTTCTCCTGTAATCATTTTAGGTTGTTCCGGCATGTGTGTATCCAACCAATAATCTACCTTCGGCAGCAATTGTTTCTTCAACGTATCACAAACAATCCAGTCTACGAAATAACCTCTCTTATAATGATATGAAGCTCCTTCTGCCTTATCCTCTACGCCCAAGCCATTGATTTCATGACGACGGAAGCGAAGCTGTATTTCCCAACGGGCCATATCCACATATACCAGGATATCCGATTCGGGTGCTACAACGGCAGCTCCATGGCCATAAACCAAAACCAAACCTGTTGCCTGATTGATTTGCTGACGCACATCCGCTACTTTAGAAGCATCCAGGAAATCAGCATAGGTAAAATGCGCCCGGTATCCGAACAAACGGTCGTCCGTTACATAAGGATAAGTCATGGTTTCTATCTCCTTCACAGATTTGAATACAGACTGTGTATCCACCCATAAAGAAGGATTTAAGGCAGACAGTTCCCGTGTCAGTTCTTCATGATGAACTCCCTGATAACATTCCACGACAACGACTACCGACTTCTTACCAACCAACGATGCACAGCGACGGTTTATTTCATCCCGTACGGCCTGCCATCCTTTCCATAACTGACCGGCTATTCGAGTAGCCGGCTGCTTGTCATAATTGCTCTTTCGCATGATTATATCTTTTTTATTTGTTATCTATTTTTTCTTCTGCCCAATCATTCATCATCTCAATCGCTTTAGCCAATACTCCGGCAGAGCCTTTGAAATGTCCTGAACCGCTGGGAACGCCTCCCATACCATACCATTCAAAAAAGCCCTGGTTCTTGATGACCCGGTCAATCATCGGACGGATTTCATCGTAGGCTTCTTCTATAAAACCATTCGCAACCAACTGCTGAATCATACGCCCTCCGAACCAGATCCAGTCTCCACCGTTCTGGTAAACATAGGGTTTAGCCATCCCTCCCCGGAAAAAGCCTTCCGGATAAGTCGGATAAAGAGTTAATCCGATACTTGGCATACCCGACAAACGGACGTTCTCAAGCATCTGGGCATTGACCAAGGCAATTTCTTCCTTCGATAACAAGCCTGCTTCAATGGCAACGGCAGTTCCTCCATGATAATGAATCTGATTCTCATCGAATCCGGCAGGAATCGGAGACGGATCTATATACAGATGAGGTATAAACTTCTTTCGTTCGGCATCCCACAAGTGCTTTCGTACGTTTTGGGCAATCTGTTCACGGATGCCTTTCCACTTCTTCAGTAACGAGGCATCGTCTGTCATTTCCTGCAAATAATCCAAAGCGATCAGGAACATGGCATTATCATACACATCAATAGCCCGTGAAGAGAGTTCGTTCATGTCACAACCAAAATCATCATTCGGCTGTACATCTCCCCAATCGGCAGTCATGGCACCGAACAATAAACCATACTGCTCGCTATAACGTTCCCGCATCAGATAATCTACCATATCATCCATCCGTTCCAATACGGTTCTTCCGGCCACACTTTCCTGTAAAATCGAAGCATCGCCGGTCTTACGGATGTACTTTCCCACAATCTGAATCAGGGAAGATTCCTGATCGGTCTCGACGGTATTCTTGAATCCCACATGGTCTGGTGCCGCATCCGCATAATACGGATGATTATCATACCAGGTAAAATCCGGTTTCAGCACATACCCGTCTATCATCTCATCATTCGGCTGCTGAAGGGCAAAGAACAACAGGATAGCATTCCGTATATCCGTCTGATTCGTTTCCTCACAAGCCACTTCAATGAAGGTATTCATATCCCTGGCCCAAATCTGGGAATAACCGCTACCTGCATTGAATCCCTGAGCGATGACAGAACGTGCCATACTATCAACTTGATGAAAAGTCGAATCATTCAATATTGTCTCTGCCAACTGTTGCTGCGGATCAGATTTTGTGCAGGAAAAAAAAGCCGCACACCCCAAAAGCAATATTCCTAACTGTTTCTTCATCTTATCCTCTTTTTTCTGCAAAAGTAGCATCCGAAACCCAAAACAAACATTATCTTTGTTTCGAATTACTTATACTATCTTACGATTATCGGCCATGATAAAAATAAAGGAAGGATTCAAGGGAGAAAGATTCGCTACCCTACCCGAAGGTATCCTGCAAGAATATAGTCGGAATCCATTAGTCAGAAACCTATACATCCGGAAAATGGGATTCTTTCCGCATGTAAAGTACCATTATGTACAAAAAGAAAAAGGTTGCAACTATGCCATGCTTATCTATTGTACAGGAGGAAAAGGTTGGTACACTATCGGAGGAAAGACCCACGAAATCAACGAGAACCAGTATATTATTCTTCCTTCCCGTGTCCCCTACTCGTTTGGCGCACACGATGAAGACCCATGGACTATCTATTGGATTCATTTCAAAGGTATACTGGCAGACCGGTTCGTACCGTCAAATCATACTCCCCGTAATATTCTTCCTGGTGACTATTCCCGTCTACAGGACCGACTGAACCTGTTCGAAGAAATCTATCACAGTTTTTCGATGGGATATACCTTGGAGAATCTTATCTATTCTTCGATGTGTCTATACCAGTTTCTGGCTTCGTTTCTTTATTTAGACCAATATCGGTCCATCAATCTGCCTACCCATAAAGAATACCTGCTCTTATCGGCCAAAGCGGTCCACTATATGCAGGAAAACATCCATCAGAATCTGACACTGGAACAGATAGCCGGATATTTCAAATATTCACCCTCTCATTTCTGTACCTTGTTCCAGAAAGAGACAGGTGTCTCTCCCATCAATTACTACATCCGGTTGAAAATGCAGAAGGCCTGCCAATATCTGGAAATGACTCACAATAAAATTTATGAAGTGGCTACCCTGCTAGGATTCGAAGAACCTGCTTACTTTACCCGAATGTTCACAAAAATCATCGGAATGACACCAACTCAATACAGGAAGCAGGAATCTTCGGTTCATCAGGATGAACTAAAATAAAGTTCTTCTCAGGTCATAAAACAGTAATCGCTACAGCATACGGATAAACCGCATAGCTGTAGCGAACTGATTATAAACTTCCGTATAAACAAAAACGGAAAATAATTATCTAAAGATTATTTGAACAGCAGAGGTACAAATTCTGTCAAGTATATACGCCAGTTTTTCCAAATATGTCCACCGTCTGTTTCCATATATGTATATTTATAGCCATTATTGTCTAGTATCTTCCGGAAATCCATGTTATCCTTATACAAGAAATCCGTCTTACCGATACCTATCCAATACAATTTCGGAGCATTTTTGAACTGTACAGCCAATTTATCTTCCAGATTCTCGTATACATCCGAGGTAACTCCTTTATTTACCTGCTTGCTGGTAGCTGCGGAGAAAAGTCCTACATAACCGAACTTGTTCGGATAATAAGCTGAAATATACAGCGAATGGAATCCACCCATTGACAGACCAGCGATGGCACGATGATTCTTATCTGTATAAACACGGTAGTTCTTTTCGATATATTTCATTACATCAGGAAATGCCTTCTCGATAGCTCCATCCATAGTTTTCGGATTCATGAACGAAGGTTTCACCATGCTGTTTGGTGCTTCACCCGGAGCAGCTTCCTGTGCGCCGTTTCCGTTCGGCATCACCACAATCATCGGTTCCGCTTTTCCCTGTGCAATCAAGTTATCCAGAATCTGTGCGGCACGTCCCAGTTCTGTCCACGCATTCTCGTCACCACCAGCTCCATGCAACAGATAAAGTACCGGATATTTCTTTTTGCTGCTTTCATAGCCGGCAGGTGTATATACCGTCATTCTACGGGCTTCCATACCTAATCCCGGACTGCTGTACCATACCTTTGACACTGTTCCATGAGGAACTTCCTGAACCATATAATTATCGGCCTGTCCGCCCCCAATCAGAAAGATATTGGTCATGGTAGCAATATCGCGGTTCTGATACACATTGTTCGGATCCGGCATCTTCAAGTCATTCACATATAGTGAATAGCTGTAAAGCTCGCTGGGCAATACTGTAGAAGTATATTCCCACACTCCATTCTTTCCTTCCTTAAAAGCAGCTCTACTGGGTACTTCCTGTGGGCCAAATGGGGTATCTATCTTCGTTGGAGGAAGAAAATCTCCTTCAATTTCCACTTTCGAAGCTTTTGGTGCATGTATACGGAAAGTAACAGTCTTATCTTCATTTATCTGAGGTGAAACCAGATTCGTACCTCCCCAAAGTGCCTGTTGGGCATAAGACCCTAAACTCAACAAAAAGGCACTAGCAAATAACGTCAACTTTTTCATAATGAGTTTTTTTAAAATTACACATATCTTTTTCTTACCATCCTGGATTCTGTTCCATGTTCGTATTCAACATGATTTCTTTCTCAGGAATAGGCAAAAGTAAGTTTTTTTCTTTAAAACCGGCCTGGCTATTGGTAAATCCGTCAGCATTTACTGTAGGAACTCCGTTCTGCATCATGAGAGAAGGAACACTCTTCCCCTGATTAGCCAACACGTCAGTATCTCCCCAACGAACCAAATCCTGGAAGCGGACAGATTCCATACATAACTCCAATCTCTTTTCTACCTTGATATCATCAAGTGTCACATTGTTCTTGCCAGGCAGTTGAGCACGTGTTCTGATTTGATTTACGTAATCATCAGCCTTATCCTGCCCGCTGCCAGCCATCACATGAGCTTCGGCAGCCATCAACAGCACTTCCGCATAACGCATAAACTTCACATTGATATACTGATAGAACTGCAGACCCGGATTATCAAACATACAGTCAACCTTCAATGCACGATATTTCCAGGAGAAATATCCGGCATTACCAGGCATATTCTGTCCGTCACGAACAGTAATTCCTAACGCTTTCAACTGGTCGTAAGTAATTACTGATTTATTCAAACGATATCCGTCCTCACCTTCTTCATCAACAAAAGCCTGATACAGTTCCTTTGTCGGATTACCGAATCCATAACAACCTTGTGAGAAAGCAGAAGCCTGTTCAGAGAAATCCATCATCGAAGAACGCCATCCCAACATACAGTACAGCTGAGTAAACTGGTTCCACATCTGTTCAGGATCATTTCTCATCTGTCCTTCCAGAATAGATTCGCAGCAATTGTTAGCCTCTACATGCTGTAAACCTTCCAAATTCGGATACAGCGCATATTTACCGGATTCTATCACCTTATCCAGTATAGCTGCAGCCTCAGCATATTTTCCCTGGAACAGATAAGCCTTTCCCAGATAAGACATCGCTGCTTCTTTCGTTACACGGATATTGCCTGTATTGTCGTTTACATCCGTTTTGGATGGTAGGTCGCTGGCACCGTTTACATCGCCGATAGCAGCATTCAAGTCGCTTTCAACAAATGCCCACAATGTCTCTTTTGGTGTATTTCCCAAGTGATATTCATCCGGAGTAAGCAGATGGTCTACCATCGGAACATTACCAAAAAGAGTAATCAAATCAATGTAAGCAAAAGCGCGGAAAAATTTGGCTTCAGCAATTGCCCTACGTTTTACTTCTGTATCGGGTGTTACCTTATCAATAATCAGGTTTGCATTATATACTATTGTGTACAAACCGGAATACAGACTGGAAATCATCCCATGATCCGATCCGAAAGTATATTCGTTCAGACGTTCCATATCAGAGTTATCACCTCGCGAACCACCACCGGTATACATATCGTCCGACAGAAGATTCTTGACAAAGAACCAGTTGTAATGCTGGGAACGGAAAGCTACATATAAAGCCGACGCCGCAGATTCTACTTGATCATCCGTCTGATAATAGGTTTCCTGGCTACCTACATCTCCATGCTTTCCAATATTCAGACGGTCTTCACATCCTGTAAGGCTGGCAAGACATAAAAGTCCGGCCATCATATATAATCTATTTTTCTTTTTCATAATAATTCTGATTTAAAATTCAACATTGAAGCCTAACATCACTTTCTTTGAAGTAGGGTAAGTACCCATATCAATACCCATACCAGAAGTATCGCTGGCAGAAGCTTCCGGATCAAATCCGTCATACTTGGTGAAAGTAAAGAAGTCTTCCAAAGAAACATACAATCTCATGTTCTGGATGAATGCTTTCTTAGTCCAAGCCTTCGGCAATGTGTATCCCAATTGAATCTGTTTAATCTTGAAATAAGAACCATCGAATACCATAGCATCAGAAACCAGATATTTATCCATCGAAGTAGCATTTGCTCTAGGTACAGAAGCCTGTGTATGGTCAGGAGTCCAACGGTCATCATAGAAGAATTTCTTCATCTTGTTTGCCGAGATATGGTCTGAACGGGTAGCACAGTTGAAGATATCGTTTCCGTACGAGCCACTGCCAAATACAGTCAGATCCAGACCTTTCCAGGCCGCTGTCAGTGTAATACCGTAAGTGAAATCAGGAATAGCATCGCCTATATAAGTCTTATCGTTTTCATTTACAGTTCCGTCACCGTCAATATCTTCGAATACAGGCTCTCCGGTTGCAGGATCTACACCTTCGTATTTATAACCACGGAAATAGTATACCGGATAACCTTCTTCAAAATAAGTAATTGTACTGGTATGGAAAGTTGTTCCTGCCAAACGGGTCAAAGAAGGATCCAAGTAAGTAACCTTATTCTTTAAGGTAGCCAGATTTCCCTTAATACTGTAATTGAAATCACCGATGTTGTCTCTCCATCCCAATTCAAATTCAAAACCTTTATTACTTACATTACCGGCATTAATCGGCGAAGTGGTACCACCGATAATCAAGGAAGGAGTAGTTCCTGTTACCAGCAAATCTTTCGTTTTCTTATTGAACCAGTCAATAGAGAAAGTCAGGCGGTCATTAAAGAAACGAGCGTCCAGACCGATGTTCAGCTGTTCGGAAGTTTCCCACCTCAAATCATCGTTACCCAAACTGTTCGGACGTACAGCAGTAACATAAGTATTACCTGGAACAAACGGATAATAGCCGGAATTATTCATGGTCGTACCGTATGCATAACTGCCTAAGGCAGCCAGACTACCGTTCTGACCCCAGCTGGCACGCAGTTTCATGTTTGAAACAACATCTTTCAGCGGTTCGAAGAAATTTTCTTCAGAAATTGTCCAACCGGCAGATACTGCAGGAAAATATCCCCAACGTCCACTGGCAGGCAGATAAGCCAAGTCGGCAGCATCGGCACGGAGAGAAGCCTGTAACATATACTTGCCTGCAAAATCATATCCGATACGTCCGAAGTAAGAATATTTGGCTGTACGGGTCTTTTCACCGGTAATGCTCTTCGAAGCAGAAGGACTGCCATAGCTCAGATACCAGAAAGAAGGATCTCTACCCAACAACGCATCGGCACCGTTTGCGCTATAGCCTGCTGTAATATAATCGTATGTAGATTCCTGATAAGACATACCCAACATAGCTGTAATGGTATGTTCGTTGAATGTCTTGATATAGTTCGCGAAGTTTTCCCACTGCCAATAAATGGTTGTACTTGATGTGCCACTCTGTGAAATGAAATTATTGTTCTGTACAGAGTTTCCATAATACGGCAAGTTCGTTGTAGAAGAACGGGTACCTGACAGACGGTATCCGAAACGAGAAGTAATCACCAATCCGTCAAGCGGTTTCAATTCTCCATATACAGATCCGTTGACATTAAATCCGCTGTTTTTCGGAGCCGTATTGTCTCTCATAATCATCGGATGATAATTCTCTGATTCTACAAATTTAGAAACAGCATAATAGTTTCCGTTTTCATCAGTAAGCAGTGTCTGTCCGTTGTTCAGCGCGGCTATCATATTGTCCGGCAGGTTTCCCGGAGCGTAAGTATCCGGAGTCAATGGGTCAAGTTCCATCACAGCCTGGAAGAAACTGCCGTAAGCATTGTTCTGTGAAAGCTGACGGTAATTATACTTTTCAATCTGATTGGTAGTACCAACTTTCAACCAATCCTTAATCTGATAATCCGCATTGATAGAACCGGTCAGACGTTTATAGAAGTCTGCATTGCCTTTTACAATACCGTCATTGTTCAAATAAGACATAGACAAATAATAGCTACCCTTTTCATTTCCGTTAGAGAAAGAAAGGTTATGTTTCTGTATGATACCTTTTCCGAATACCACATCTGCCCAGTTGGTATCTGTCACACCATCCCAGTCGTTAGCAAACTTACTGGCATCAAACACATTTCCTTCTATCATGTAATTCTTATATTCTTCAGCATTCAGTAATGTCGGAATCTTCCCTACAGACTGAATGGTATACTGGAAGTCATAATTGATTTTTCCCTGTCCTTTGGTTCCTTTCTTGGTAGAAATCAATACGACACCGTTACCAGCCTCAGCACCATAGATAGCAGCTGAAGCGGCATCCTTCAACACTTCAATGGAAGCGATGTCATTCGGGTCAAGACCTGAAATATCAGACAAACGGACACCATCCACTACATACAACGGGTTGGATGAAACGTTAGAAGAGAAACCACGTACACGTACCGTAGGAGAAGCACCCGGAGCAGCAGAAGAAGAAATGATCTGCACACCAGCCGTCTTACCTTGCAGAGCAGCCTGTGGATTGGCAACCGAACGGTTTTCCAAATCTTCTGTCTTTACCTGAGAAATGGCACCCGTTACCGAACTTTTCTTCTGTACACCATAACCTACTACCACCACTTCACTCAAAGTCTTGGAATCTTCCTTCAGATTCACATTCAGAGTTTCACCTGAAACGACTATTTCCTGTGTCACATAACCGATGTAAGAAAAGACCAATGTCTTACCTTTGGCCACATTCAGTGAATAGTTACCATCGAAATCTGTAATGGTTCCGTTGGTTGTACCTTTTTCAAGCACACTGACTCCAATCATAGGCTCTTTTGTACCAGCGTCAAGCACTTGTCCTCGTACCGCAACCTGCTGTGCGGATACCACATGTGCCATGCATACAAACATCGCACACAGGATCTGTTTGATCCAATTCATTTTCTGTGTCATTTTCATATATTAGTAATTTAGAATTAAAAGCCGCGTACAGGAAATTCTGCAACGAACTGCATCAGTTGCGTATCAGGATTAGATTTCAATTCGCATGTATTATTGAAAATCATCAAGGCACCATTCTCCTTGGTGTAAGGCGTCCATTCCGGAAGTCCCGCTACATTCGGATTTCCAGTCCTGGCAAACTGAATCCAGGCACTGCTCATCTTATCGGCCAATGCCTGCGCCTCTTTTCCACCACCGGTCATCGCCGCACTACGGGCGATATTATCGAACACAAAAGGTATTTCCATACAGTGTGTAGAACGTAAAATACCATCCAAGGCCGGAGATTCCCATGCAAACTGATACATGTATACCGGTGCTCCTTGAGCTGCCGATTTCCAATTGCCCTGTTCGATAGCATTCGGACGGAAAATCCGGTCTACATCCAATATATCTTTGGGTTGACAACCCGGATAAGCCTTTTTGAACAAATCAATAAACTCATCCGTGCGTTTTCCAAATGTATCCTGCAACATTTTCTTAACCTGTTCCATGGTAGCATTACGGAATGCCGGAACATAGGTACTTGGACAGAATTCGTGCAAGGTAGTACCAATCATCATCGGAATATCTTTCGACATAGCGACAGAAGCCTCAGGCTGTTCCGGTAATACTACACCGTCTACCGTAGGAGCCCAACCGAATATAAATGCATGGATACCTTCTTTCTCCACTTCTTTTCTGACCTGAGCTACAGCCTTCTCACCGGCAGCCAACAACTCCTTATAAGGAATCTGGTTAATCTGATCGATATTATGCGATTTCAAACCCAGCATTTCTACTGTAGCTGCCCCGATACGACGCGAATAACTGCTTTCCATTGTACGAAGCATGGAACCGCTCTGTACAATAGCCTTATGGAATAACCCTTTAGCGGCAGGAGTAGCCAGTAATGTAGAAACTTTTCCTCCTCCACCGGACTGACCGAAGATGGTCACATTATCCGGGTCACCTCCAAAATTGGCGATATTGTTATGTACCCATTTCAATGCTGCCACCAGGTCCAGCAATCCGGCGTTACCACTTTGGGCATATTTTTCTCCATAAGCAGACAAATCAAGAAAGCCCAATACATTCAGACGGTGATTCAAGGTAACTACTACCACATCTCCCTTTCTGGCCAGGTTCGCTCCATCATAACCCGGTAATTCCTGTCCGGAACCAGCACTGTAACCACCGCCATGAAGCCATACCATTACCGGACGTTTCTGCTGTTTGTCCAATCCTTTTGTCCAGATATTCACCCGCAGGCAGTCTTCTCCCGGATATCCGTCATCCCAATCGAAAGCAAAAGCTATTTCATCCGATCTCCATCCTGCCCGTTCTGCCTGAGGACAAGTAGGTCCGTATGCTCTGGAACTTCTTACACCTTCCCATTTCTCTACAGGCACAGGAGGCATAAAGCGTTCGGCCGTAGCATAAGGGATACCTTTATATATACCCCATTGTCTATATATCCTGAAACCTTTCCCGCTTCTGTCTCAGCCACGGTTTTTGCCTCCGATGAAATCAACTCAGCCGCTGCTGAATGTTCATGCTTCTCTACATTCTGCTGAGTGCCGCTACACGCACTGTTCATCAGCAATACAGCCAACAATCCCGCTGCAACCAGATGTTTCTTCATATTCTTCACTCGTTTTAAGGTTAGACTTTCTGAATGCAATATTACAGAATTCATTTTCAGTAGGTTTTCATGCCTGTACAATTGATTTTCGCAGAAGTAAAAGAAGTTTTCTATTTGTTCAAAGGCTTATATTTATGTTCATTAAAGAACTTTTTGTGACTTTTTTCTGCATTTTTTGTCTTCCTTTTACAAAAGATGTTACCTTTGCAGAACTGGAAAAACACTTGGGACAAATACCTAAACTAATGATGCAAATGAAAGCTGTTGTTAACCTCCTGGCCCTCATTTTATGTCTCCTTTTAACCGGTTGCTCCACGAAAACGGAATCAAGGCCGGACAGTTCGGATGAAATGACCCGCATAGATTATTCCATTTCCAATCTGAAAGTACAGAGCATAGCCGAAGATCGGTTCGGTCATATCTGGATAGGTACTTTAAGAGGACTGAATAAATACAACGGCTATCAATACCAGCAATTCTTCCATTCCGACAATCCGAATTCATTAAGCTATAACGGTGTCAATACCCTTTACATGGACTCCCGGAAACGTTTATGGGTAGGTACACAAAGAGGCATCAATGTTTATCAGGACAATGATACCTTCAAGCAGTTCCTTCTGAAAGGAACCAACTGGAATATCCAGAAAATTCTGGAAAACGGCAAAGGAGATATCTATCTGGATGCCATGAGCCATCTGTATAAATACAATAACCAGACAGATGACTTTGATGTCGTTTTAACTTTACCGGAAGAAAAATCCGACCTCCTGACCCCACACTATTTTCTGGATCGGAAAGACCGGATATGGAGTGTAGAAGGAAATGAAATCCTGTGTTTTCATCCCGATACTTATAAAATCGTCAGCCGTCACTCCCTACCGTTTTCCGCAACTTTCTGCTTCCTGAATACGAACGGAGAATTATGGCTGTCGTCAGAACAGGGAATCTGTATCTTCAATATCCGGACAGAAGACTTCTCACCGTTACCGGCTCATCTGACAGACCATCCTTTATTCAAGGGAACCACAGTCTCCTTCATCCATTTCCACACCGAATCCGAAATTTACCTGGTTACCTCCAAAGGACTGTTCCTGTACAATGTCAATGAACAGAAAATGGTTCATCAGTCTGAAAGTTCCTTTCCCTATCAGGTCTCTGACTATCATGTCACTACCCTATTTACAGATTCACAAAAAAACTTATGGATAGGCACCTTCAACCAGGGAGCCATCATCCTATCCGACAGCAAAGACTATTTCAACCACAATAATATGGTAGACAAGTTCTTCCATAAGAAATTCATTTCAGGGCTTACAGCCGATAAGGCAGGCAGAATGGTAGCATTCGACCTGTTTTCTCATCTATATCTATACCAGTCAGAAAAACAAACAATCGAAACCATCAACGTACCATTTCCATTAGACAATACCTATTTGTCTTCCAACGGAATCCAGTCTGTCCTGTTCGACCAGAAAGGATACCTATGGATTCTATGTAACGAAAAGGACATCTATTGCTGTATCCTTCAGAACAATAACCTGCGTATCCAACACCGATTCCACCTACCCTATGTATGTTCAACCATGAAGAGTGACTCGAACGGAAATGTATTTGTATCCTGTTGGGAAGAATTTATCTATAAACTGTCGGCCGATAAAGATTCCTTTGAAGAAATAAAATACCTGGATCGTCAAGGGGCAAGAACCTTCATCTACTCACAAGATATTCTACCTATCAAAGGAGAAAAAGTCATTGTTTCTCCTTTCAATATGAATCTTTATCTATACGATGAGGTTTCGGGTGAAATCAATACTATTCCGTTCAAATCACAGGTAAAAGAAGGATTGGCCATTGTCAAATGCATGTTCCAGGATTCCGAAGGAAAAGTCTGGATAGGTACCCGTTCCAGTGGAGCATATACTCTTTCACCAGAACAGAAGACACTGACAAAAATACAAGGAATTTCCTGCGAAGATATCTGCAGTTTCGAAGAAGACCAGCAAGGAAATATCTGGATAAGTACCCTTTACGGCCTGTTTAAATACGATAAGACTGATACACGCATCACTGGATATTATGCATCCGACGGTATCGGAGGAAACCAGTTCTCACAGCATAGCTCCTGTAAGCTGCCGGATGGAACCCTCGTCTTTGGTGGAGCCCATGGCCTGACTTTTTTCAACCCTATCGACGTAGGACGGAAACAGCAGGTTCCCGTACTGTTTGAACAGTTGAAAGTATACAATGAATGGATACATCCCGTTCGTAAAGGAATCATCGACAAATCTTTGAATTTCAATCCCGACATCCGGCTGAACTACAATGAAAACAGTTTCAGTATCTCATATGCCGCATTGACCTTCACCAACTCGCAGAAAGTACATTACCAATACAAGATGGAGGGACATGACAAATATTGGATTGATGCCTCAAACAACCGTGAAGCCATTTATTCCAACCTGACCGCCGGAAACTATACCTTTAAAGTACGTATTTTCAGTAATGACAAAAGTATTGTCGAAACCGAAAACAGTATCCATATAGCCATTTCTCCTGCTCCCTGGCTCAGCTGGTGGGCATATCTCATCTATTCTGTGTTTATCTTAGGAATCATCCTGCTTGGTATCTATATCATCCAGAGAATCCGTAAGGAACACCTGAAAGCGCAATGGGCAGAAATGGAACGGGAACAGGAAGTACGCACCAATCAGATGCACCTGAGTTTCTTTACAAACATATCACACGAGTTCCGTACTCCACTCACCATGATAGCAGGCCCCATTGCCACACTTTGCCGGAAAAACAGCTTCAGTCAGGAAGAAACCAGGTTGCTGAAGCTGGTACAACGAAGCGTAAACAGAATGCTGAAATTGATTAACCAAATCATGGATTTGGGTAAACTGGAAGGAGACGCACTGCGGCTATACGTTACAAAAACAGACCTTACACAAGAAGTGCGTAATTACCTGGAAACAGTAAAAATCAATGCCGATGAAAAAAAGATTACACTTGCCTACGACAACATGCCTGCCAATTTATCTGCATGGATAGATACAGACAAACTGGAAAAAATTCTGGCCAATCTTTTATCGAATGCCTTGAAGTTCACCCCGTCAGGAGGACAGATAACCGTTTCTGTAGAAAAAATAAACCATGAACAGGCTTCGGCTTTATTCACCCTGAACGAAAATGACAGATTCAATCAGTACGTACTGCTTGAAGTGGCAGATACTGGCTGCGGCATTCCGGAAGAAAAGATGGAAAGTATCTTCCTGAAATACTATCAGATAAACAGTGACAAACAAGCTGTCTACAATTGCGGTACAGGTATCGGACTGTATTTTGTACGCCGGCTCGTATGGTTGCACCATGGCTACATCAAAGTAAAGAATGCCGTTCCTCATGGAGCGGTCTTCACAGTCCTGCTTCCTGTAGACGATGAAGCCTATCCGGAAAACGAACGGCAATCTACAGCACAAGTTCCTGTCTTCGAATCCATAGCCATGACAGATGAAACAGAAAAACCGGAGAACGAAACAGATACAGATACAGAAAAACCCGTATTACTGATAGTGGAAGATGACAACGAACTCTCCGCTTATCTGAAACTGCTGTTCAGCCGAAGTTATCACATTGTTCACCGATACGATGCCGACAGTGCTTTTTCCGAACTGGAGAACATCAAGCCGGACCTGATTCTGAGTGATGTAGTCATGCCGGGAAAACTGGATGGCGTAGCTTTCTGCAAGAAAATCAAGTCGGGAAATCATTTCTGCCACATTCCGGTAATTCTTCTGACTGCCAAAACAAGGATGGAAGAACAGATAGAAGGTCTGAAAGCCCAAGCAAACGCATACGTCACCAAGCCCTTTGACCCGGAATATCTGAAAGCACTGCTGGTTTCACAACTCAACAACAGAGACATGGCTCGCAACATTCTGGGTAACAGTACAGATACTACACAACTGGAAGAAGGTTCCATCAATCCGCAAGACAAAAAATTCATGGATGAACTGTATGCGTTGATGGAAAAGGAATTGTCGAATCCGGAACTGAATATCATCAAGATTACAGAAGTCATGAAGATAAGCCGTACCAAATTCTACTACAAACTGAAAGCATTGACGGGTGAAAATCCAAGTATATTCTTCCGGAACTATAAACTAAACCGTGCCGCCGAACTGATGGCAACCGGCAAATATACAATCTCGGAAATAGCTGATATGACCGGATTCAGCACCCTTTCATTTTTCTCTGCCAGTTTCAAGAAGAAATTCGGGGTACCGCCCAGTGAATATAAACATTAAGAAAGAAAACTGCCGTATCTGGTAGCGGACCTGAACAGCAAAAAAAGAGGGTGTGTCAAAATGTCGCATCCTC